>JBFXDI010000113.1:0-13044 GCA_050181295.1 Parvibaculaceae bacterium
AGGATCAACGAAGCCGGGGGCGAGCCTGCAAAAGGAATCGCAATCGAGCCGGCGATCCCCATCTTCCGCATCTTCGACGTGGAGAAGGCGAAGGAATTCTATCTCGGATTCCTGGGCTTCTCGATCGATTGGGAGCACCGTTTCGGCGACAACTTCCCGCTCTATTGCCAGGTGTCGCGGAGCGGGGCCGTGCTGCACTTGAGCGAACATGCGGGCGATGCCAGTCCCGGCGCCCGCGCCTTCATCCCCATGACCGGGATCGAGGCCTTCCATGCCGAACTGATCGGGAAGAAGTACCGTTACATGAAGCCCGGTCTCGAGACCCAGGATTGGGGCCGCGAGGTGGAGGTCATCGACCCCTTCAGCAACCGCCTGAGCTTCTGCGAGCGCAAGGCGAGCTGACGGCGGCTGCTTTCGCTGGTGCTCACCTCCTCCTTGGGGGGAGGTCGGGACGCGCGGCAGCGCGGACCGGGTGGGGTTGTGAGGGGTGCATCTCCAGCAACCCCGTCACCCCACCCCTGCCCCTCCCCCTCGAGGGGAGGGGTGCGACGGGACCAACTCTCACGTCATTGCCGGGCTTGACCCGGCAATCCTTTTTGGACGCCTCGCTGCGGCAGAAAAGGATGGCCGGCTCGGGGGCCGGCCATGACGAGGCAGTAGGAAGTTGGGTGGGTCGCCTCACGCCATGAGGGCGGGGAACCAGCCTTCATGGGCCTCGCGGATTTTTGCGAGCGAGACGGTGGCGTGGCCCTTCACCACGAGCCCTAAGCCCGACACGGTGCCAATGCGCTGGGCGGGAACGCCAGCCGCCCTGGCGGCCTCGATCACCCTCGTCGCCTCGGCCGGCCGCACCGTCACCACGTAGCGCGCCTGGTCCTCGGCGAAGAGCGGCACATGGGCATCGCCCTTCGACACTTCGATCTCGGCGCCGAGTTTCCCGGCAAGCGCCATCTCGATCACCGCGACGATCAGGCCGCCGTCGGAAATGTCATGCACGGCGGTCACCTGGCCCGATCGGATGAGGGATCGAATCAAGTCGCCGTGGCGGCGCTCCTTCGCCAGATCGACCGGCGGCGGCGGGCCCTCCTCGCGACCCAAAATCTCGCGCAGATAGAGCGACTGGCCGAGATGGTCGCCATGGCCGCCGACGAGCAGCACCGCGTCTCCTTCCTGCTTGAAGGCGAGCGTCGCCATACGGTCGAGGTTGGTGAGCACCCCCACCCCGCCGATCGCGGGCGTGGGGAGGATCGCCTGGCCGTTGGTCTCGTTGTAGAGCGACACGTTGCCCGAAACGATCGGGAAATCCAGGGCGCGCGCCGCCTCGCCGATGCCTTTCACGGCTGCCACGAACTGCCCCATGATCTCCGGTCGTTCCGGATTGCCGAAGTTGAGGTTGTCGGTGATGGCGCGCGGATCGGCGCCGACGGCGGTGAGGTTCCGCCAGCATTCGGCGACCGCCTGCTTGCCGCCCTCGTAAGGATCGGCCTCGACATAGCGGGGCGTCACGTCGGTCGAGACCGCGATGGCCTTCTTGTCGCGGATGCGCACGACGCCTGCGTCGCCGCCCGGGATCTGGGCCGAGTTGGACTGGATATAGTGGTCGTACTGCTCCCAGACCCAGCGGCGCGAGGCAAGGTCGGGCGAGCCCATGAGCTTCAGGATCGCGGCGGCGAGGTCGTTGGGCGCCGGCACATCCGAGGCGGGAAGGGCAGGGCGTGGGGCAGGGGCCGTCCAGGGCCGGTCGTATTCCGGCGCCTCATCGCCCAGCTCCTTGATCGGCAGGTTCGCGACCTCCTCACCGTCGTGGCGGATGCGGAAGCGGAGGTCGTCCGTGGTGCGCCCCACGATCGCGAAGTCGAGGCCCCATTTCCGGAAGATGGCCTCGGCCTCCTTCTCCTTCTCCGGGCGCAACACCATGAGCATGCGCTCCTGGCTCTCGGACAGCATCATCTCATAGGCCGTCATCGCCTCCTCGCGGCAGGGCACCCGGTCGAGATCGAGTTCGATGCCGAGGTCGCCCTTGGCGCCCATCTCCACCGCCGAGCAGGTGAGGCCCGCCGCGCCCATGTCCTGGATGGCAATGACGGAGCCCGAGGCCATGAGCTCTAGACAGGCCTCGAGCAGGCATTTCTCGGTGAAGGGATCGCCCACCTGCACGGTCGGACGCTTCTCCTCGGCGTTGTCGGCGAATTCGGCCGACGCCATGGTCGCGCCGTGGATGCCGTCACGGCCGGTCTTGGCGCCGAGATAGACGACGGGGAGCCCCACGCCTTCGGCCTTGGAGTAGAAGATGCCGTCCGTTCTCGCGAGGCCGACGGCCATGGCGTTGACGAGGATGTTGCCGTTGTAGCGGGGATGGAAGTTGACCTCGCCGCCGACGGTCGGCACGCCGAAGGAATTGCCGTAGCCGCCGATGCCCGCGACCACGCCCGCGACCAGATGCTTCGTCTTCGGATGGTCGGGGGCGCCGAAGCGGAGCGCGTTCAGCGCCGCGATCGGCCGCGCGCCCATGGTGAAGACGTCGCGCAGGATGCCGCCCACGCCGGTAGCGGCGCCCTGGTAGGGCTCAATGAAGGAGGGGTGGTTGTGGCTCTCCATCTTGAAGACGATGGCGTCGCCATCGCCGATGTCGATGACGCCGGCGTTCTCGCCCGGACCCTGGATGACGTGGGGACCCTTGGTCGGAAGCGTGCGAAGCCACCTCTTGGAGGACTTGTAGGAGCAGTGCTCGTTCCACATGGCCGACACGATGCCGAGCTCCGTGATGGTCGGCTCGCGCCCGAGAAGTTTTAGGAAGCGCTCGTACTCGTCGGGCTTCAGCCCGTGCTCGGCGACAAGCTGGGGCGTGATCGGAATCGTGTCGTTCTGCATCGGCGCGCCTGATGGGGAATGCTGACCTGACATAGCCGCTCAGATGCGGCGTGCCAACTGTCCGCCCGGTCGTTTCCCGCTGCAAATGCGGCTAGAATACCCTCATGCGGCAACCGGACCCCGAGGCCTACAGCTATCGCCGGGACGGAGCGGTTCCAGCCTTCCCGGATGACCGGCCGGTGCTGTTCTTCGACGGGGTCTGCGCGCTCTGCACAGGCTTTGCCCGCTTCGTCCTGGAGCGGGATCAGAAAGGCCTTTTCCGCTTCGCCCCGGCCCAGTCGCCGCTGGGGCAGGCCCTTTACCGGCACTACGGCCTCGATCCCATCCGTCTCGACACCAACCTCCTGGTCGCCGACGGATGCGCCTATACCAAATCGGAGGCTTTCATCGAGGTCATGGAGCGGCTGGGCGGGTTGAACCGCTGGGCCACGGCGCTCCGGATCATGCCGCCCGCGCTCCGGGACGGACTCTACGACCCGATCGCGCGCAACCGCTACCGCTGGTTCGGCGAGCGCGACGCCTGCTATCTGCCCAGCCCTGAGGAGCGCAGCCGGTTCCTGACGTAGCATTGGGCACCAAACCGCTCATTCCCGCGCATGCGGGAATCCATGGGTCCCGCATGCGCGGGGACGAGCGGAGGGGATCATGCCCGGCAGAGCTCAGCCGTAGCTGTCGTAGCAGGCGCTGCTGTCGAGCAACCGCCGCAAGGTCGAAAAGGCGCGCTCCACCTCCTCGCGGGTCCGCGGGATCGAGAAGGCGATGCGCGCGCGGTGATGGGTGATGTCCGTGCGGCCGGGCTTGAACTCGTCCTCGTCGTCGATGAGCACGCCCTCGGCGGCGGCCGCCTGCTTGAACATGCCCGAGAGCCAGGGGTCGGGCAGCCGCATCCAGAGATAGGGCGCCTCGGGACGGGAAGCGAAGTCGAGGCCCGAGAAGTGCCGCCGGGCGAGCGCCTCGCGCGCGGCAATCTCCGCCTTCACATCGCTCCGGACAGCATCGGCTTCTCCCGAAAGCACGAGCCTCGCGCAGAGCTCGGCCAGGAGAAACGGGATGCCGCCGGTCAGCATCTTGTGGGAGGTCTGGACGCTCGAGGCGAAGTGGGAAGGGCAGGCGACCCAGCCACCGCGAGCGCCTGCCGAGACCGTCTTGGCGAGCCCGCTCACCAGGAAAGTCCGCTCGGGCGCGATCGAGGCGATGGTCGGCGGCTGCTCGTCCAGGAGCGCGCCGTAGATCATGTCCTCCACCAGCCAGACATTGAACTTCCGCGCCACCTCCGCGATCTCGCGGCGCCGGCCCTCGGGCATGATGGTCAGGGTCGGGTTCTGGAGCGAGGGAATGAGAAAGGCGAGCTTCGGGTGCTGCTGCGAGCAGAGGCGCTCGAAATCCTCCGGATCGGCGCCGTGCTGGTCTGCGCCCATGACGACGCTGCGGCGCCCCATGAGCTGGCCGCTGCGGGCGATCGAGGAATAGGTGAGAGGCTCGAAGGCAATCCGGTCGCCGGGGGAGGTGATCGCCGCGATGATCGAGAGCACGCCGGCGTGGACCCCGATGGTCGGGACGACGGTCTGGGCCGCGGGCGTGAAGCCGCCCCGCGCCAGCCAGCGGGCTCCAGCCTCCCGCCAGTGCTGGGGCGTGATGCGCGTATAGTCCAGCACCTGCTCCATGCCGGTGCGCGTGATCTCTGCGATGGTGCGTTCGACCGTCCTGCCTTGGCCGACGTCCGGCGCGGCCGTTCCGTCCATGCGGACGGCGCCTGGAGAGGCAGGCTCCTGCCGCGTGCCGCCGAAGGGCTCGGGCAGCTCCGCGGCTTGAGGCTTCTCCGGCTGGGCGCCGCCCAGGACAAAAGTTCCGCGGCCCACCTCGCCACTCACCAATCCGCGCTCGCGCACGAGCGCATAGGCACGGCCGACGGTGCCGATGGTCACTCCGATGTCGAAGGCAAGGTTGCGCTGAGGGGGGAGCTTGACGCCGACGGGCAGTGCGCCGGACGTGATGTCGGCCTCGATCCGGTCGGCGAGCCTCAGATAGAGGGGACCGGACCCGTCGGAGAGATTAGGCATCCAATTTGTCATAGTGACAAGTTTGTATATTGCATCGATCTCCGAGTCAATGCATCAATACATTCATCGAAATACCAGCGAAGCGAGGGCAGTGTCATGGGTACAATTGTTACAATCAAGCGGCCGGCTTACTCCACCCATTCTGTCGGAAAGGCGTCCCGCCTGGTTCACTGGCTCCGCACGTTCGAGCGCATGCTGGAGAGGCGCCGCACCCGCGTCGCCCTGCTGGAGCTCACGGACGAGCAGCTGAAGGACATCGGCCTCTCGCGCTCGCAGGTCCACAAGGAAGTCTCGCGGCCCTTCTGGGACTGAGCGCCAGAACGGACGCCTAGCCCTACAAAGTAACGACAAATCACCCGGCACTGGCCGGGTGATTGCGTTTCGAGGGCGGCTCAGGCCGCGAGGCTGTCGAAGAGCGGGCGGCAGTCGGTCGCGCCGTGCAGGGGCTCGACCATATTCTCCGGATGCGGCATGAGGCCGATCACGTTGCCGTCCCCGCTCACGATGCCGGCAATGTCGTTGACGGCGCCGTTCGGGTTCGTGCCTTCCACATAGCGGAAGACGACCCGGCCCTCGCCCTCGAGCCTCGCCAGCGTCTCGGGGTCGGCGAAGTAGTTGCCGTCGCCATGCGCGACAGGCGAGGAGACGACGTCACCCTTACGGGCATTGCGGGTGAAGAAGGTCCGGTCGTTCTCGATCCGGAGCCGCACCTTGCGGCAGGCGAACTTGAGCTCGGCGTTGCGCATCAGGACGCCGGGCAGGAGGCCCGATTCGACCAGGATCTGGAAGCCGTTGCAGACGCCCAGAACCTTGGTGCCCTTGGCCGCCGCGGCGCGGATCGCATCCATCACGGGCGAGCGGGCGGCAATGGCGCCGCAGCGCAGATAGTCGCCGTAGGAGAACCCGCCGGGGATCACGAGCAGGTCGGCCTCGGGGAGCGTCGTCTCGGTATGCCAGACCGTGGCCGGCTTGCGCCCGGTCGCGGCCTCGAGCGCCATCGCCATGTCACGGTCGCGATTGATGCCGGGAAAGAGGACGATGGCCGACTTCATGCGAGCTCGATGTCGTAGTTCTCGATCACCGTGTTGGCCAGGAGCTTCTCGCACATGGCCTCGACCTGGCGGCGCGCGGCTGCCTTGTCGGCGGCCACGACATCGAGCTCGATATACTTGCCCTGACGGACGTTGCTCGCCTCCTGGAAGCCGAGGCTCGAAAGGGCGCCCTCGATCGCCTTGCCCTGCGGATCGAGAACGCCGCTTTTCAGCGTGATGCGGACCTTCGCCTTCATTGCGACGGCGGCCCTTCAGTCGGTCTTGACCAGCTTCGGGCGCGCGCGCTTCGGGGCCTCCGACTCGGCCAGGATGCCGAGGCGGCGCGCCACCTCCTGGTAGGCCTCGATGAGTCCGCCCAGGTCGCGGCGGAAGCGGTCCTTGTCCAGCTTCTCGTTGGTGTCGCGATCCCACAGACGGCACGAATCAGGGCTGATCTCGTCGGCAAGGACCGTGCGCACCATGTCGTTCTCGTAGAGGCGGCCGAACTCGACCTTGAAGTCGACGAGCTTGATGCCGATGCCGAGGAAGAGGCCCGACAGGAAGTCGTTGATGCGGATCGCCATCTGCATGATGTCGTCGATCTCCTGGGGGGAGGCCCAGTTGAACGCCGTGATGTGCTCCTCCGAGACTATCGGATCCTGGAGCTTGTCGCTCTTGTAGTAGAACTCGATGATGGAGCGGGGAAGCGCCTCGCCTTCCTCAAGGCCCAGTCGCGTCGCGAGCGAGCCTGCCGCCACGTTCCGCACCACGACCTCGAGCGGAATGATCTCGACCTCGCGGATGAGCTGCTCGCGCATGTTGAGGCGGCGGATGAAGTGGGTCGGCACGCCCATGTCGTTGAGGCGCGAGAAGATCAGCTCTGAGATGCGGTTGTTGATCACGCCCTTGCCGTCGATCACCGCCTTCTTCTGGGCATTGAAGGCGGTGGCGTCGTCCTTGAAGTGAACCACGAGGGTTCCCGGTTCCGGGCCCTCGTAGAGGGTCTTTGCCTTGCCCTCATAGATCTTCGTGCGACGCGTGTTCATGGGATAGATCCTCATCCAGACAGCCTTTCTTCACCACTTCCGCGCCGGAAACAACGCCATTTCAGGGGTAGCCCAACGGCATTCCGCCCTGGGCTCCGCGGGCGCGCTCCGGACTGAGCGCTCCCCTTGGGCGACAAGGAGCGGCTGCGGCGATACTCGGGTACACATTTTCCGTGGAAGGCGCTCGATTCGCTCTCATGCGGGCCTTTCGCAGGTGCACCTTAGCCGATGCGGCCCGGCGGTTTCAATGCAGGTGGGAGAGGGGCGGATCGCTTTCAACCGGCAAACATGACGTTAGGTCATATTTTGGTCGACGCGCCGCTGTTGAATTGGCGGAGTCCGGCCGCTATGTCTGCAGGACTGCAGCCGGGATTCAAGGGAGGAAAGGCCTTTCATGACCACCTTCGACAAGCGCGAGGAAGGTTTCGAGCGCAAATTCGCGCATGACGAGGAGATGCGGTTCAAGGCGAATGCCAGGCGCAACCGCCTTTTGGGCCTTTGGGCGGCGGAAAAGCTGGGCCTCTCCGGAGACGAGGCCGCCGAATACGCGAAAACGGTGGTCAAGGCGGATTTCCAGGCGCCGGGCGACGACGACGTCTTCCAGAAGGTCCGTGCCGATTTCGACGCCAAGGGCGTCCAGCAGTCGGACCATCAGCTCCGGCGCACCATGGACGAGCTCCTGCTCGAAGCCATGCGTCAGATCGCAAACGAGACCTGAGCCTTCCGCATTTGACGGAAGCGCGCCGAGGGGCAAGAGTCCCGGCGAGGGCCGGAGCGGTTGCGCGCGGAGGCGGACATGGACCAGACATCTCCTATCGATGCCCGGCGCGACGCCACGATCGAGCGGATCGTCGATATCGTGCTCGGCAACGGCGCGATCAGCGAGCTCACGGACAAGTACTTCACCAATACGCGGGTGATCGTCGAGGCCTCCGGCGACAAGACGGTCACCTATGCCGTCTTTCTTCGCCGCCGTTCCATCGCGGCGCTCGAGCCGGTCTTGCGGCTGATCCGGCGGCTGGTTCCGGAAGCGACCATCGTGCGGCACTACCGGGAAGGCGAGATCGTGCCCTCGGAAAAGAAGATGTTCGAGGTCACCGGACCGATGTCGAAGCTCTCGGAGGCGGAGACTTTGCTGCTTCAGAAGACCGGCTTCCCGTGCATCTCCGCCAACAACGCCTTCGAAATGTGCCAGGCCATCCCCTATGCCGGCTTCATCGACATGCACGCAAGGCACGCGGCCGGCGCGGAGATGAACCTGCTTGCGGCCTATGGCGCATCGGTCGGATCCGAGGCGGCACGGGGCGTCCAGAAGGACGTCAAGGGCTTCATCGGCTCCTCGCAGGACCTGACGGCGCCGCTCTACCGGTCCGAAATCGGGCTCGGCACCATGCCGCACGCCCTCATCGGCTATACGGATGGCGACGTGCTGACCTCGCTCAAATACTTCTCCGAGCGCATCCCCTCGGTGCGCATGCTCGTGGCGCTGGTCGACTACCGCGGCCTCGAGATCACCGATTCGCTGCGCTGCGCGGAGTGGTTCTACGGCGAGGCCAGGCTCGACGAGAAGGGAAAGAGCTTTGCCGTCCGCCTCGACACTCATGGCGGGCGCTTCGCGGAAGGGCTCGACTACGAGCGCTCGGTGGATACGGTCGGGGAATGGCTGGACGTGGACGGCGAATACAACATCGTCGAGCGCGTGCTCGGCCAGCGCGCCTTCCAGCTCGACCCCGGCAACATCCTCGTCGACCGGGTGCGCCGAGTTCTCTTCGGCAAGGGCGTGTCGGCCGCCTCGGTCATCCATGCCCGGCGCTCCCTCGACAAGGCCGGCTTCAAGGAGGCGCAGATCGTCGTCTCGTCGGGCTTCGATCCGCAGAAATGCCAGATCATGGGTGCGACCAAGGCCCCGGTCGACGTCGTGGGCACCGGCAGCTTCCTGCCTGCCACGCTCAGCGAAACCTACGCCACGGCCGACATCATCGCCTATGACGGCGTGCCGCGCGTCAAGATCGGGCGCGAGTTCCTGTTCGACTGAGACGCCGCCGCTCACACACCATTGAACGCGCTTCCTGTTGATTGCGTCCGTCGCGCGTGTTGAAATCCCCCGGTCAGTGAGCGTTGAGGGGAGGGCAAAATGGGGCGGCGTCTGCCGATCGGCCTGGCGGCCATGGTCGGGTTACTTTTTCTGTGCGTGTTCTCGACCGGAGCCTCGGCATCGATCGTGGCGAGCATCGATCTGTCGGAGCAGCGGATGGCGTTGATCGTCGACGGCGAGTACGTCGCGGACTGGCCGATATCGAGCGGCCGCAGGGGCTACAACACCCCGACCGGCACCTACCGGCCGAGGGCGCTGAAGCGCATGCACTACTCCCGCAAATACGACAATTCGCCGATGCCCCATTCCGTGTTCTTCTACGGGGGCTACGCCATCCACGGCACCGGCTACCTGAAGCAGCTCGGGCGGCCTGCCTCCCATGGCTGCGTCCGGCTCCATCCCCGGAACGCGGCGATCCTCTTCAACCTCATCCGCGACTACGGCATGCGGAACACGCGCATCACGATCAGCTATTAGAGGCCCCGAAGACGCGCGCGAAGATCGTGTCGACGTGCTTGAGGTGGTAGCCGAGGTCGAACAGATCCTCGAGCTCTGAAGGCGTGAGCGCCTTCGAAACGTCCGGATCGCGCTTGAGCAGGTCGAGGAAGCCCACATCGCCCCGCATGGCGGCCATGGCGTTCTTCTGCACCAGCCGATAGGCGTCCTCGCGCGACACGCCCTTCTGCGTCAGCGCCAGAAGCACCCGCTGCGAGTGGACGAGGCCACCGGAGCGGTCGAGATTGCGGAGCATGGCGTCCGGATAGACAACGAGCTTCTCGATCACGCCCGCCAGCCGGTTGAGCGCGAAGTCGAGATGGATCGTCGCGTCAGGCGCGATGCCGCGCTCGACCGAGGAATGCGAGATGTCGCGTTCATGCCAGAGCGCCACGTTCTCGAGCGCCGGCACGGCGGCGGAGCGCACCAGCCGGGCGAGCCCCGAGAGGTTCTCGGTGAGGACGGGATTGCGCTTGTGGGGCATGGCGGAAGAGCCCTTCTGGCCCTCGGAGAAGAATTCCTCCGCCTCGCCGACCTCGGTGCGCTGAAGATGGCGTATCTCGGTTGCCAGGCGCTCGATCGAGCTCGCGACGACGGCGAGCACCGAAAAGAACATCGCGTGCCGGTCGCGCGGGATCACCTGGGTCGAGACGGGCTCAACCTTGAGGCCGAGCTTCTTCGCGACGTGCGCCTCGACGCGCGGATCGACATTGGCGAAGGTGCCGACAGCGCCGGAGATGGCGCAGGTCGCTATCTCGTCGCGCGCGGCTTCCAGGCGGCGGCGGCTGCGGGCGAACTCCGCATGGGCAAAGGCGAGCTTGAGGCCGAAGGTCGTGGGTTCGGCATGGATGCCGTGGCTGCGGCCGATGGTGGGCGTGCGCTTGTGCTCGAAGGCGCGTTCTTTGAGCGCCACGAGCAGGCGGTCCACGCCGTCGAGCAGGAGCTTCGAGGCCCGCGTGAGCTGCACGGCGAAGCAGGTGTCCAGCACGTCGGAGGAGGTCAGCCCCAGATGCACGAAGCGCGCCTCCGGCCCCACGATCTCGGAAAGATGCGTGAGGAAGGCGATGACGTCGTGCTTCACCTCCCGTTCGATCTCGTCGATCCGCCCCACATCGAAGGTCGCGGCCGCTCCCCTGTCGCGGATGACGCGGGCGGCCTCCCTGGGAACGAGCCCCAGCTCGGCCATGGCCTCGGTGGCGCAGGCCTCGATCTCGAACCAGATGCGGAAGCGCTCCTCCGGCGACCAGATGGCCGCCATCTCGGGACGTGTATAGCGAGGAATCATCGAAAGGCCCGGCTTCAGGAAGGTACGCGCAGGCTATAGAGCAAGGCCGCCCAAGGCTCAACGCTTCAGGGGAGCGTCACCGGCACGGCGATGAAGCGGGCGTCACGGCCTTCGAAGCCGAAGCGCAGCATATGCAAGAGCACGACATGGCGCGTCACGCCCGCAGGCGTGTCGAACGCGACGACGTCCGCCAGCCGGTATTCGAGCGGGCAGCCACGGGAGGAGGGAACGGCCTTGTCGCGATAGAGCTCCCTCACGGGCCCTTGAGAACGGGATGCGGAAAGCACGAAGCCCATCGGCTTCTCGCCGGGATCGGGACAGGTCGCGGGAAGGGGGATCATCTCCAGCCGCAGGGCGGTCTGCTCCGGGGTGTTGTGGTGAGAGCGGAACGTCATGCGGGTGGTGTCGGAGACCTCCTCGCCGACGGCATTGCCGGCGAGCAGCCGGCCGGGATGGCCGATCGCGAGCTTCTCCAGGAAGGGGGCGGCGCGCCTCGCAATATCATCGCGGGCGGTCTTAACGTTCGAACCCTCGTCCTGGATCAGCGCCTTGACGGGGGTGCCGGCGGCCCAGGCGTCCTTGTCGAGATCGATGACGTAGAGCTCCGCATAGGGAAAGCCCGAACCGTCCTGGACACCATACTGCTCGAAGGCGAACCAGCGGCCATCGGCGGAGAAGCCGAGCAGCGTTCTGTCGGCGGCGTCGGCGGCGAAGGCCGTGCCGGCGCTCAACAGAAGCAGGACAGCAGCAAGCCAGGACCGAAGCATGCCGGCCTCAGAACGCCCGGAAGGTCACGATCGTGTAGGTGTCCTTGATGCCGGGGATGGTCTGGACCTTCTGGTTGATGAAGTGGCCGACGTCCTCGCCGTCCGCGAGGTAGAACTTGACCAGCAGGTCGTAGCCTCCGGCGGTCGAATAGACTTCCGAAGCGATCTCGGCGTCGGCAATGGCGGTCGCGACCTCGTAGGCCTTGCCGAGTTCGCACTTGATCTGGACGAAGAATGGCTTCATGCGGCTCAAACCTATCGCAACGGGCGCGCCGCACAAGGGGGAGCTTCATGCCTGTCTTCAAGGTCCGGCCGAGGGCGGACAGCTACGGCCACGATATCGGAATCCTGCTGATCGAGGCGCGGACGCCCTTCATTCCGGGCGATGTCGGCAATGCCAGCACCTACCGCTATCCGGTGCTCTACCGGATGGTCATGGACGTCACCATCGAGCGGCTGATCGAGGACGGAGACCTTTCCCTGACGGGCAGGGTCATCGAAGCCGCGAAGGCGCTGGAGGATGCAGGCGTCAGGGCGATCACCAGCGACTGCGGCTACATGCTCCACTTCCAGGAACAGGTGGCGGCGACCGTGTCGGTGCCGGTCATGCTGTCGAGCCTGCTCCAGCTTCCCTTCATCGACGCGCTGCTCGGCCGCTCGCAGGCCATCGGCATCGTCTGCGCCAACCGGCGACGCCTGACGCCGGACCTGCTGGCCAAGGCGCATCCCTATCCCCGCCGGCCGGTTCATATCGCGGGGCTCGAGGACAAGCCCAATTTCCGGGCGCCGGTTCTCGACGAGACCGACACCCTCGACAGCGACAAGATCGAGGCGGAGGTCGTGGAAACTGCGCTTGCGCTCGTCGGCGCGCATCAAGAGATCGGCGCCATCCTGCTCGAATGCTCGAACCTTCCGCCCTATGCGGCGGCCGTCGCCAGGGCCACGGGGCGGCCGGTGTTCGACTTCGTGACCATGATCGACCATGTGCGGGCGGCCTCGCGCCGGCAGCCGTTCGTCGGCCACTATTGAGGTGCGCAAAAGAAAAGGCCGCACGGGGATCTCCCGCGCGGCCCTCTAAAGGTCCTGGACCTTCAGATCACGGCTGATCGGTTTCGGTGTACTTGCCGCCCGACCACTTGTACCAGACATAGGCCGCGTCAACGACGTCGCCCTTGGTGTCCAGCTTCATCTTGCCGAGCACCGTGTCGAACTCCATGCCCGAGCGCACCTTCTCGGCGATCGCCTTGGGATCCTTGGAGCCGGCCGCGGTCGCCGCCTGCGCGAAGACCTGCATCGAGGCGTAGGTGTAGAGCGTGTAGCCTTCTGGGTTGTAGTTCTCGGCCTTGAACTTCTCCACCACGGCCTTCGCGGTATCGAACTTCTGCGGGTCCGGT
>JBFXDI010000114.1:0-13017 GCA_050181295.1 Parvibaculaceae bacterium
AACTTAAGGAGGGGCGGACCTTCGAAGTCAAGAATAACCGAGTAAATTGGTAGGGTTTAGAACAGTTCCAGATTGTCTGGGCTAGGAAAGAAGCCGTGGCATCGATACCTTGCTGTCCGTAGCATTCGCTCCCTGCGCTTTGAGGAGAGGCTCCAGGTCATGCGGCTTTCCCAGTGCTGGATGCTCCTGAGCGTGTTCTTTCTGTTGCTCTCGGGCGGGGCTGCGATGCCGGCCGAGACACGGATCGCGCTGATCGTCGGCAACGGCAGCTATGCGCATGTTTCGAGTCTCGCCAATCCGGTGAATGACGCCAAGGGCGTGGCCCGGGTTCTGGAGGGGTTAGGCTTCTCGGTCACACTCAAGGTTGATGTGACCCAAGCGGATCTGAAATCCGCGATTGCGGGCTTCACGGACGCCGTGGCGGCTTCCGGTGACGGCACTCTGGCGCTCTTCTACTACGCAGGCCACGGGATGCAGGTGGCGGGCGCGAACTATCTCATTCCGGTAGACGCCGACATCCGCACAGACAGGGACGTGCTCCTGAAAGCCGTCCCGGCAAGCGACCTTCTGCAGACGCTCCAGCTTGCCGGCTCCAGCATCAACGTCATCATCCTCGACGCCTGCCGCGACAACCCGTTCAAATCCGCAAGCCGCTCCATCGCGCGAGGCCTTGCCCGTGTCGAAGCGCCGACGGGCTCCCTCGTTGCCTATGCGACCGCGCCCGGCCAGACGGCGGCGGACGGGCAGGGCCTCAACAGCCCCTATTCGGCGGCGCTGATGAAGGCGCTTGTGAAGCGGGGGCAGACCCTGGAGCAAATATTCAAGACGGTTCGTGTCGAGGTCCTTGCGGCCACGGCCGGCCGCCAGACACCCTGGGAGGAGAGTTCGCTCACGCGCGACATCAAGCTGACGGGGGACGCCGCATCGGAATCGCAGCCGGCGCCCGCCGTCCAGCAACCGGCGCCGCAGGCGCAGGCCGCCGATCCGGCGGCGCAGGCCTGGGCGACCCTGAGCGGCTCGGACAGCGTCGCCATGCTGGAAAAGTTCGTTGAGATGTACCCCGACAGCCCGTTTGCGGGCTTCGCCAAGGTCAGGATCGAGGAATTGAGGCAACGGCAGGTCGCGGTCGCTCCTTCCGTTCCGGCTCCCCAACCGGCACCGGAGCCGGCCCCTGAGCCTCAGCCCCAGCGTCAGGTGGAGGGCTGGAGCTGCGACCGCCTTTGGTACGAGCGCAACGCCCTCTATGCGGCCAAGGGCTTCTGCTTCAAGACGCAGCGTGCCATCGCCACCTTTGGAAGGGGATGTTTTGCGCCCTTCGGCAAGCTTTCCGCCTCCGAGAAGCGCAGGGTCACGGAACTGCAGGCCATGGAGCGTCAGTTCGGCTGTCCGTAGGGGCCCGGAAGCGGCAATTTTCGGCTGGCGTTTGGTCTTGCCAGCCATGGTGCGCTGCGGTACCACGGCCAAGGGTTCTGGGTGGCCGGCGATACGCTGGCGAGTGCGGATGCCGCGATGCAGGACATCTTGCGAGACTATCTTCCGATCGTGATCTTCATGGCCGTCGCTGGCGGCCTCGCGCTGGCGTTGATGCTCTCGGCCATCATCATCGCCGTCCGGCATCCGGACCCGGAAAAGCTGTCGGCCTACGAATGCGGCTTCAATGCCTTCGATGATGCGCGCATGAAGTTCGACGTCCGGTTCTATCTCGTCTCCATCCTCTTCATCATCTTCGACCTGGAGGTGGCGTTTCTGTTCCCCTGGGCCGTGACGCTGAAGGAGGTGGGATTGTTCGGTTTCTGGTCGATGATGGCGTTCCTTGGCGTTCTGACCGTCGGCTTCCTATATGAGTGGCGGAAAGGAGCGCTGGAATGGGATTGATCGACCCCAGCGGCGCAGCCCTCTCGACCGATAGCCGTCCGCTGCCGGGCCATCAGGCATATTTCTCCGCCGTCAACGCGGAGCTTGCGGACAAGGGCTTTCTGGTCGCGGCCTCCGATGATCTCATCAACTGGGCCCGCACGGGCTCGCTCATGTGGATGACCTTCGGGCTGGCCTGCTGCGCTGTCGAGATGATGCAGGCCTCGATGCCGCGCTACGACGTGGAGCGCTTCGGCTTTGCCCCGCGCGCGAGCCCTCGCCAATCGGACGTGATGATCGTGGCGGGCACGCTCACCAACAAGATGGCGCCGGCGCTGCGCAAGGTCTACGACCAGATGCCGGAGCCCCGCTACGTCATCTCCATGGGCTCCTGCGCCAATGGCGGCGGCTACTATCACTATTCCTACGCCGTGGTGCGTGGCTGCGACCGCGTGGTGCCGGTCGACATCTACGTGCCGGGCTGCCCTCCCACGGCTGAAGCGCTGGTCTACGGGATCCTGCTTTTGCAGAAGAAGATCCGTCGGACTGGGACCATCGAGCGTTGATCAGCTCGGCGGAAAAATCGGACGAGAGAATCATCGTCGCGGATGACAGGGAGCCTTGGCTTGAGCTCTTGTTTGGCCTGCATGATGCTCGGGTCGTCAGACAGGACGACAAGGAGTTTTTCACCTGCTCCCTCTCGCGTCAGACAGCCGGCGGGCATATGGGGTTGGCTGTCCAGATGTTGCTCTCCGGTTGGGAGAAGGTGAACACCGACGATGAAAGAGTGACGTATCGCTATGGGGATTTGATGTTGCTTGCGGATGGTGAAGCAACGGAAAACCTCGTTGGCTACATAGAGCAGCAGCTAGGGCTGCCCCGTGGGGCGCGGGGAACCTTCACCAGAATGCTGGTGGATTATGTCGCCCTGAATAGCGACCCGCAGGAGATTGAGAGCCAGCCTTTCTTTGGAAAGATGTTTCTTGGGGAGGAGGGCGACCCGAACGAAGCTCAGCTTTTCCTGTCGTTCAACGTGCCGGCCGGAAATGCTTGGTTTGGGCTGAAAGACCTAGCATACAGCGGTTCCATTGCATATTGGTTCCGAAAGGCCTCCTAGTGGATGAGACACAGAAAGAGCTGGCCGAGCACGTCGCCGCCCAGCTTCCCGAAGCTCACGTCGTTGCCTCCGCGGCATTCGGCGAGTTGACGCTGGTTTGCGACCCGGCGGCGATCCGCGACGTGCTGCGGCTTCTCCGGGACGACCCGGCCTGTGCTTTCAACTGCTTCACCGATCTCTGTGGCGCCGACTACCCCGAGCGCGAGAAGCGTTTCGAGGTCGTCTATCATCTTCTGAGCCCGACGCAGAATGCGCGCATCCGCGTCAAGGTTCTGGTTGGAGAGGAAGAGGCGCTCCCGAGCGTCATCGACGTCTTCCCGGCCGCGAACTGGTTCGAGCGCGAGGTCTATGACCTCTACGGCGTGTTCTTCGAGGGTCATCCGGACCTCCGGCGCATCCTCACCGACTACGGCTTCAACGGACATCCTCTGCGCAAGGACTTCCCGCTGACGGGCTATGTCGAGGTGCGCTACGACGAGGAGAGGAAGCGCGTCGTCTACGAGCCCGTGAAGCTCACGCAGGAATTCCGGAACTTCGATTACCTGTCGCCGTGGGAAGGGACCGACTATGTCCTGCCGGGCGATGAGAAGGCAAAGCAGTGACCGAAGCCTCCGTCCGCAACTTCAGCATCAATTTCGGCCCGCAGCACCCGGCCGCGCACGGCGTCCTGCGCCTCGTCCTCGAGCTCGACGGCGAGGTGGTCGAGCGCGTCGATCCGCATATCGGCCTGCTGCACCGTGGCACCGAGAAGCTGATCGAGCATAAGACCTATCTGCAGGCCATCCCCTATTTCGACCGGCTCGACTACGTCGCGCCCATGAACCAGGAGCACGCCTTTGCTCTCGCTATCGAGAAGCTTCTGGCGCTCGATGTCCCAAGGCGCGGCCAGCTCATCCGGGTTCTCTATTCGGAGATCGGGCGCCTCCTGTCGCATCTCCTCAATGTCACGACGCAGGCCATGGACGTTGGCGCGCTCACACCGCCGCTTTGGGGCTTCGAGGAGCGCGAGAAGCTGATGGTCTTCTATGAGCGCGCCTCGGGAAGCCGCATGCACGCGGCCTATATCCGCGCCGGCGGCGTGCACCAGGATCTGCCGCAAAAGCTCATCGACGATATCTGGGTGTTCTGCGAGCACCATTCGAAGGTGCTGGACGACATCGAGGGTCTGCTGACCGACAATCGCATCTTCAAGCAGCGCAACGTCGACATCGGCGTGGTGAAGCTCGAGGACGCCTTCGCCTGGGGCTTCTCGGGCGTCATGGTGCGTGGCTCCGGCGCTGCCTGGGACCTGCGCAAGGCGCAGCCTTACGAGTGCTATTCCGAGCTCGATTTCGATATACCGATCGGCAAGAACGGCGACTGCTACGACCGCTATCTCATCCGCATGGAGGAGATGCGCCAGTCGGTCAGAATCATGAAACAGTGCCTCGAGAAGCTGAACTCGACCGAGGGCAGGGGACCGGTCTCCTCCATTGACGGCAAGGTCGTGCCGCCCAAGCGCGGCGAGATGAAGCGCTCCATGGAGGCGCTGATCCACCACTTCAAGCTCTACACCGAGGGCTTCAAGGTGCCGGAGGGCGAGGTCTATGCCGCCGTCGAAGCACCGAAGGGCGAGTTCGGGGTCTATCTCGTCGCCGACGGCACCAACAAGCCCTATCGCTGCCGCCTGCGCGCGCCGGGCTTCGCGCATCTCCAGGCCATGGACTTCCTCTGCCGCAAGCACATGCTGGCGGACGTGTCGGCCATTCTCGGCTCGCTCGACATCGTGTTCGGGGAGGTGGACCGGTGACATCGATGTCGATCTATTGTGGCGAGCACGGGCATCAGCCAAAGGCATACATTTGCCAGCATTTGCTCTCGTCAATGCATGACCATCAGCCGCGAGGAATAGTCGTTTGCGATCCCGATCCCGAGGACGGCAGCACGAACGCCTACTGCTGGAGCTGTCAACGCATGCTCGAGGAGGGCGGCGGTGATTGGACGGAAGAAATGTCGGGCGAGTTGGGTCTGAGAGTTGTTTGCTCGGAGTGTCTTCGCAACTGCATCGAAATCAACGCCAGCCAGAACGCTTGAAGATCAGGGAACTCTGAAGCGCGATGTCCGTCCGCCGTCTCGACTCCATTCAACCCGAGAGCTTCGCGTTTACGCCGGACAATCTGGTCTGGGCGAAGCAGCAGCTCGAGAAGTATCCGCCGGACAAGCAGATGTCGGCCGTAATCCCGGTGCTGTGGCGGGCGCAAGAGCAGAACGGCGGCTGGATCTCCGAGCCCGCCATGCGCTACGTCGCCGGCTTCCTCGACATGTCCTATATCCGCGTCTACGAAGTTGCGACCTTCTACACGATGTTCCAGCTCTCGCCGGTGGGCCGCAAAGCACACGTGCAGGTCTGCGGCACGACGCCCTGCATGCTCAGGGGCTCCGAGGCGCTGATCGAGGTCTGCAGGGAGCGGATCTCGCCTGTTCCCCATCACGTCTCCGCCGATGGCGATTTCTCTTGGGAAGAGGTCGAGTGCCTGGGGGCCTGTGTCAACGCGCCCATGGTCCAGATCTGGAAGGACACCTACGAGGATTTGACGGCCGAGACCTTCGGGAAGGTGCTTGATGCGTTTGCCGCGGGCGAAACTCCGACGCCCGGCCCGCAGAACGGCCGGCAGTTCTCGGCGCCGATCGGCGGACGAACGACGCTTCTCAATGGCGAGAATATCTCGACTGGCCTGAAGAACGGCAAGGGCGGTGACGCGGCCACGGTTCCTCCTTCGGCCGCCGCCAAGCCGAAGACCGCGACCGAGGAGACCGCGCCGGCAGTCAAGGGGCCCAAGTCGGGCGCGCCCAAGGTCAAAGCCGCGTCGGAAAACGCGGGCGCCGGCAAGAAGCCGCGATAGGATCTGCCATGGCCGATGCCACGAACGAACTGATCTACGAAGTCCTGAAGAACGTTCAGGAAAGGATGACGACGCTCGATGAAGGTCAGCGAGCCATTCATGCCGAACTGATAGCGGTTCGAGGACACGTGCACGCCGTGCAGGTGGATATCAACAATATCTACGAGCGTGTGGCAAAGATGGAGCTCCGCATGGACCGAATCGAAAAGCGGCTCGATCTTGTAAGCGAACCCGCGCAATAGGTGGCTTCAGATCATGCTCGCTGACAAGGACCGCATCTTCCAGAATCTCTACGGCCTCCATGACTGGGGACTGAAAGGCGCGCGTGAGCGGGGTGCCTGGGACGGCACCAAGGCCATCATCGAGCGTGGCCGCGACGGCATCGTCACTGAGGTGAAGAACTCCGGCCTCCGCGGCCGTGGCGGCGCCGGCTTCCCGACCGGCCTCAAGTGGTCCTTCATGCCGAAGGAAGTGGGGCCGCGGCCTCACTACCTGGTCGTCAACGCGGACGAATCCGAGCCCGGCACCTGCAAGGACCGGGAAATCATGCGGCACGACCCGCATCTTCTCGTGGAGGGCTGCCTGATCGCGGGCGCGGCCATGGCGGCGCATGTCGGCTACATCTATGTGCGCGGCGAGTTCATCCGCGAGCGCGAGCGTTTGCAGGCCGCCATCGATCAGGCCTATGAGGCAAAACTCATCGGCAGGAACAACATTCACGGCTGGGACTTCGACCTCTACGTCCACCATGGCGCCGGCGCTTACATCTGCGGCGAGGAGACGGCGCTCCTCGAAAGCCTGGAAGGCAAGAAGGGTCAGCCCCGCATGAAGCCGCCGTTCCCGGCCAATGTCGGGCTCTACGGCGCGCCGACCACCATCAACAACGTCGAATCGATCGCTGTCGTGCCCGACATCATGCGGCGCGGCGCCGCCTGGTTCGCCGGCATGGGCCCCCAGAACAATGTCGGCACGAAGCTCTTCTGCATCTCGGGCCACGTGAACAAGCCCTGCAATGTGGAGGAGGTGATGGGCATCCCGTTCCGGGAGCTCATCGACCGCCACTGCGGTGGCATCCGCGGCGGCTGGGACAACCTGCTCGCGGTCATCCCGGGCGGATCGTCGGTGCCTTGCGTGCCGGCCGAGCAGATCCGCGACTGCCAGATGGATTTCGATTCTCTCCGCGCGCTGAAATCCGGCCTCGGCACGGCCGCCGTCATTGTCATGGACAAGTCCACCGACATCGTGAGGGCCATCGCCCGCATCGCCTATTTCTACAAGCACGAGTCCTGCGGCCAGTGCACGCCCTGTCGGGAGGGCACGGGCTGGATGTGGCGTGTCCTGACGCGCATGGCCGAGGGGGGGGCCGAGAAGCGTGAAATCGACATGCTGCTCGATGTGTCCTATCAGATCGAAGGGCACACGATCTGCGCGCTTGGCGATGCGGCGGCCTGGCCGGTGCAAGGGCTCATCCGCCACTTCCGGGGCGAGATCGAGAAGCGGATCGACCAATACAGCGCCAACCCCGATCTCGAGGGTTCGGTGCGCCTCGCGGCGGCGGAGTAGAGCCATGGACCTGCACGACATCCGCGACCGGCTGGACGTCAAGAACGCGGTGGTCTCGAACTCCGTCTTCGACGACGTCAACCTGTCGAACACGCAGTTCACGAACATGAATATGTCCGTGTGCAAGGTATGCCGGGCCAATCTCAGCAACGCCAGGATCGAGGACGCCAACCTCTCGAACACGATGTTCACGAATGTCAACATGAGCAACGTGAAGATCGAGAACGCGCAGCTTGCGGGAATGACGATCAACGGTGTGCGGGTGACGGATCTTTTCGCGGCCTATGAGTCGAGACCCGCGCAGGAGCGAGCGTCATGACAGGCGCCGCACGCACGCATCTCGCGCAGCTCAATGTCGGCCGGCTGCGCTATCCTATGGATGATCCGCGGCTGGCGGAGTTCATGGACAACCTTGACCGCGTGAATGCCCTCGCGGAGCGGATGCCGGGCTTCGTCTGGCGGCTTCAGGACGACGGCGGCAATGCCACCGCCTTCCGCATTAGCGACGATCCGCAGGTCATCGCCAACATGTCCGTCTGGGAAAACGCGCAGGCGCTCGAGACCTATGTATTCCAGACCCTGCATGCGAAGTTCTACAAGCGCCGGGGTGACTGGTTCGAGCCCTTCGAGGGACCGCACCTCGTCTTCTGGTGGATCGAGGCCGGCCACCGGCCGACGCTCGCCGAAGCCGGTGCGCGCCTCCGCCACCTTGCCGACAACGGACCAACCAAGCATGCCTTTGGCTGGGCCGAGCTCATCGATATCGAGCGTTGGCGCAGCCAGCGTTGTGCGTAGCGGAAAGCAAGCATGCCCAAGCTCAGCATCGACGGTCAGATCCTGGAGGTCGACAACGGCACGACGCTGCTTCAGGCGTGCGAGGCGGCCGGCGCCGAGATTCCGCGCTTCTGCTACCACGAGCGCCTGTCGATCGCCGGCAACTGCCGCATGTGCCTCGTCGAGGTGAAGGGCATGCCGAAGCCACAGGCGTCCTGCGCGCTCTCCGTCAACGACCTGCGCCCCGGACCCAATGGCGAGCCGCCGGAAGTCTTCACGCGCACCGGCACGGTGAAGAAGGCGCGCGAAGGGGTGATGGAGTTCCTGCTCATCAACCACCCGCTCGACTGTCCGATCTGCGACCAGGGCGGGGAATGCGACCTGCAGGACCAGGCCATGGCCTACGGGATCTCCAAGAACCGCTTTCATGAGAACAAGCGGGCGGTCGAGGACAAGTATATCGGCCCGCTGGTCAAGACGATCATGAACCGCTGCATCCAGTGCACGCGCTGCGTCCGCTTCTCGACCGAGGTGGGCGGCGTGGAGGAGCTGGGCGCCATCGGGCGCGGCGAGGATCTGGAGATCACGACCTATCTCGAAAAGGCCATGACCTCGGAGCTGCAGGGCAATGTGATCGACCTTTGCCCGGTCGGCGCCCTGACATCGCGGCCCTATGCCTTCAAGGCGAGGCCCTGGGAGCTTCGCAAGACGGAAACCATCGACGTCATGGACGCGGTGGGCTGCAATATCCGCCTCGACTCGCGCGATCGCGAGATCATGCGCGTCCTGCCGCGCCTCAACGAGGCCGTGAACGAGGAATGGATTTCCGACAAGGGCCGTTTCGTCTGGGACGGACTGAGGAGCCAGCGGCTCGACAGGCCCTATGTCCGGGTCGATGGCAGGTTGCGGGAAGCAAGCTGGCAGGAGGCCTTCGCGCGCGTCGCGGCGGCCTTCAAGGAGGCTGGCCCCGCGCGCTCCGCGGCGCTTGTCGGTGACCTCGCGGCCGTGGAGGAAACTTTTGCGCTGAAGTCGCTGATGGCGTCGCTCGGCGTTGCGAACATGGACTGCCGCGAGTCGCATTCGCGGCTCGGCGAGGTTGGTGGCCGCGCCGGCTATCTGTTCAACCCGACGATTGCCGGCATCGAGCGCGCGGACGCCATTCTGATCGTGGGTTCCAATCCGCGCCTCGAGGCGCCGGTGCTCAATGCACGCATCCGCAAGGCATGGCGCGGGAAAGCCCTGCCGATCGCTGTCATCGGCGAACAGGCAGACCTCACCTACGACTATCGCCATCTGGGCGATGACCCCTCGGCGCTTGGCGGCCTCAAGGCAGGGCAGGACTTCTTCGACCTGCTGACCAAGGCTGAACGCCCGCTAGTTCTCGTCGGACAAGGCGCCATCGCTCGCCCCGATGGGCTCGCCGTCCTCTCCCATGCCGCCCGCCTCGCACAGGGCGTGGGGGCGATTGCGGAGGGCTGGAACGGCTTTGCGGTGCTTCACACCGCGGCCGCCCGCGTGGGCGCGCTCGATGTCCGGGCGCTCCCCGGCGAGGGCGGCAAGGCGACGGCGGATATTCTCGCCGCGGCCCGGAAAGGCGACATCGGCTTTGTGTATCTGCTGGGCGTCGATGAGATCGATATGGCCGAGCTCGGCAAAGCTTTCGTCGTCTACCAGGGAAGTCATGGCGACCGCGGCGCCCACCGCGCCGACGTCGTCCTTCCCGGCGCGGCCTATTCGGAGAAGTCGGCGACTTACGTGAACACGGAGGGTCGACCCCAGTTGACCCGGCGCGCCATCTTCCCTCCGGGCGAGGCGCGCGAGGACTGGCGGATCCTGCGGGCGCTCTCCGAGCGTCTTGGGCAGACCTTGCCCTTCGACAGCCTGGAGGAGCTTCGCACGCGCCTCTACGAAGCCGTGCCCCATCTCGCGGAGCTGGAGGATATCGTCCCCGCCGACGCGGTTTCGCTCGCCGCCCTGGCCGATATCGGCGGCGAGCTTGGCGGCATCCCCTTTGCCTCGCCGGTCGGCGATTTCTATCTGACCAACCCGATCGCGCGCGCCTCGCGCATCATGGCCGAGTGCTCGGCGCTTCGGGCCGGCCGCAGGCTGGAGGCGGCGGAATGACGGAACTCGTCTGGACCGTCGGGATCATCGTCCTCCAGTCGGTGGCGCTGCTCGTCTCGCTGCTTCTGGTCGTGGCCTATCTCCTGCTCGCCGACCGCAAGGTCTGGGCGGCGGTGCAGATGCGGCGCGGGCCGAATGTCGTGGGTCCCTTCGGGCTCTTCCAGTCCTTCGCCGACCTGCTCAAGTTCGTGTTCAAGGAAGTCGTGATCCCCGACGGGGCCAACAAGGGCGTGTTCATGATCGCCCCGCTGGTCACCGCCTTCCTGGCGCTATCCGCCTGGGCGGTCGTGCCCATCTCGCAGAACTGGGTGGTCGCCGACATCAATGTCGGCATCCTCTATTTGTTCGCCATCTCCTCGCTCGGCGTCTACGGCGTCATCATGGGCGGCTGGGCGTCAAACTCGAAATACCCGTTCCTCGCTGCGCTCCGCTCCGCGGCCCAGATGGTCTCCTATGAGGTCTCCATCGGCTTCGTGATCGTGACGGTGCTGCTCTGCGCCGGAAGCCTGAACCTCTCCGAGATCGTGATGAGCCAGCGCACCGGCCTAGGCACTGCGCTCGGACTTCCCGGATCCTTCCTCGACTGGTACTGGCTGCCGCTCCTGCCGATGTTCGTCATCTTCTTCGTCTCGGCGCTGGCGGAGACGAACCGCCCGCCCTTCGACCTGACCGAGGCGGAATCGGAGCTCGTCGCGGGCTACATGGTCGAATATTCGTCCACGCCCTACCTGCTCTTCATGCTGGGCGAGTACGTGGCCATCACCACCATGTGCGCGCTGACCACCATCCTCTTCCTCGGCGGCTGGCTGCCGCCTCTCGATTTCGCGCCCTTCACGTGGGTGCCGGGCATCGTCTGGTTCCTGGCAAAACTCTGCTTCGTCTTCTTCATGTTCGCCATGGTGAAGGCCTTCGTGCCACGCTACCGCTACGACCAGCTCATGCGGCTGGGCTGGAAGGTGTTCCTGCCCATCTCGCTCTTCTGGGTGGCGGCCACGGCCGGCGTGCTTGTGCTCTTCGACGCGGCGCCATGATGGAGGCGGGTCATGGAATTCAGCTACTACAGCCTGCTTGGTGGATTGGGGATGCTGGTCATCGGCGTGCTCGATTATGCGCTGCTGCGCGCCGTCATCTATCCACTGCTTCGCCAGCGCTTCGAGGAAGGCAAGGCCCAGGGGCGGGTCGGCATGGAGCCGAACGCCGTCATGAATATGCTGAAGCTCACCAATTTCATCGTGCTCCCGGTGCTGGGCCTCTTGCTCGGCGACCAGGTGCTGAAACCGTTCTTCTAGCTTCGCGAGACAGGTCATGCGTCTAGCACAGGCTGCCCGGTCGCTGTTCCTCAAGGAGTTCCTGCAGGCTTTCGCGCTCTCCATGCGCTACCTGTTCGCGCCCAAGGCGACGGTCGACTATCCCTTCGAGAAGGGTCCGCTGTCGCCCCGCTTTCGCGGCGAGCATGCGTTGCGCCGTTACCCAAACGGGGAGGAGCGCTGCATCGCCTGCAAGCTCTGCGAGGCCATCTGCCCCGCGCAGGCCATCACCATCGAGGCGGGGCCGCGCCGCAACGACGGCACGCGCCGCACCACCCGCTACGACATCGACATGGTGAAGTGCATCTATTGCGGCTTCTGCCAGGAAGCCTGTCCGGTGGACGCTATCGTCGAGGGGCCTAACTTCGAGTTCGCCACCGAGACGCGCGAGGAACTGCTTTTCGACAAGGCGAAGCTGCTTGCCAATGGCGACCGCTGGGAGCGCGAGATCGCCAACAACATTGCGCTCGACGCGCCGTACCGCTAGAGCATGATGCCGAAAAGTGTGAAGCGGTTTTCGGGTCACATCATGTGCTACTCCATTGGAATAGATCACGTTTATGAGTTTGGGCGATTCGCCCAAAGCTCATCGTGATCTAGCGCGAGCGTAGCAGGGGACATTCATGGCGATCACCGCCTTGTTCTTCTATCTCTTCTCGGCCGTGGCGGTTGCCTCGGGCGTGATGGTGATCGCCGCCCGCAATCCAGTGCATTCGGTGCTGTTCCTGATCCTCGCCTTCTTCAACGCGGCTGGCCTCTTCATCCTCTTGGGCGCCGAGTTCCTGGCGATGATCCTCGTCGTCGTCTATGTGGGCGCCGTCGCGGTGCTGTTCCTGTTCGTGGTGATGATGCTCGACGTCGACTTCGCCGAGCTCCGCCAGGGCATGCTGAACTACCTTCCGGTTGGCGCGACCATCGGCCTTGTGCTGCTCGTCGAGCTGGCGTTGGTGCTCGGCACCTGGTCTGTCGCGCCGGGTTCCATGACGCTTGCCGCGCCCCCTCCGGCCACACCGGGCATCACCAACACCGAGGCGCTGGGGCTCATCCTCTACACCCGCTACATCTACTACTTCCAGGCTGCGGGGCTCGTGCTGCTCGTGGCGATGATCGGTGCCATCGTGCTGACGCTGCGCCACAAGGAAGGCGTCAAGCGACAGGATATCACGGCCCAGGTCGCGCGCACGCCCGCCACCGCTATCGAGGTCCGCAAGGTCAAGCCGGGGCAGGGGATATGACCATCGGCCTTCCCCACTATCTGACCGTGGCCGCGATCCTGTTCACGATCGGCATCTTCGGCATCTTCCTCAACCGGAAGAACGTGATCGTCATCCTCATGTCGATCGAGCTGATGCTGCTCGCCGTCAACATCAATCTTGTCGCCTTTTCGGCCTTCCTC
>JBFXDI010000115.1:0-12633 GCA_050181295.1 Parvibaculaceae bacterium
CCTTCAGTCCCTTCATGAGCTCAGGGATGATGGAGACGGCGAAACCGACGTCGAACATGGCTTACCTCACCCGCTCGGCGCGCTTCTCGGCCAGCCGCACGAGCCAGGTCAGCGGGTATGCCATGGCGAAATAGAGGAGCAGCACCGTTCCCCACACCTCCACCGAGCGGCCGGTCGTCACCACCATCTGGCGGCCGGAGAAGGTGAGCTCGGTCAGCGTGATGAGCGAAACGAGTGAGGTCGCCTTGATGAGCTCGATCAGCAGGTTTCCGAACGAAGGCAGCATGAGCACCAGCGCCTGCGGGATGACGACGAGGCGGTAGGCCTGAATGCGTGTGAGGCCCAAGGCCTGCGCCCCCTCGTGCTGGCCTACCGGCACCGAGGCGAGGCCCGCCCGCACCACTTCCGAGCCATAGGCGGACATGTTCATGGCGAGGCCCACGACCGCCGTGGTCATGGGCGGAAGCGAGATGCCGAAGGCCGGCAGGATGAAGAACAGGTAGAAGAGCTGCACGATGGCGGACGTGCCGCGCAGCACCTCCACATAGGCCGTCGCGAACCAGCGCACCGGCTTCCATGGCGCGGCGCGCGCGAAGGCGACCACGAAGGACAGGGCCAGCGCGAACACGGCCGTGATCAACGTGATCTGGAGGGTCACCGCAGCTCCCTTGAGGAGCTGCGGCAGGATGTCGAGGGGCGTTCCGGTCACGCCCTTGTCCGCGGATCAGGCCTTGCAGAGGCGCTCGGCGGTATCTTCCGGTGTCGGCAGCTCGTCCTTGCCGTAGCCGTACTTGGACACGATCTCGAGCAGCTTGCCGCTCGCCAGCATCTTCGCAATCTCGGCGTCGAGGACTTCCTTGAGCTGCGTGTCGTCCTTGCGCAGGCCAAGCGCGCCGTAGCCATAGTCCGGATTGCCGTTCGCGTCCTTCTCCTGCTCGAAGGGCTCCACGCGCTCCACCGCCGGGTCGTTGACCGTCTTGAGCAGGTCGCCGAGCTCGAGGCCCGGGAAGTAGATCACATCGACGCGGCCGGCCTTCATGCCGGCGAGCGCCTCGGTGGCGTTGGCGAATAGCACCACGCGGTCCTGCGGCACGCCGGCCTTGGACAATCCCTCGACCTGCGCCGAGCCGTTCTGGGTGCCCACGATGGCGTCGGCATGGGCGGCGAGCGCGGTCACGCTGTTGACCCCCTTGGGGTTGCCCTTGAGCGCAGCGAACCCGTAGCCGGCGCGCGTCACCGGATTGGTGAAGGCGATGGCCTCGCAGCGGTTGGGGCGTATGTACATGCCGGCGCCGATGATGTCGAAGCGGTTGGCGTTGATGCCGGGGATGAGCGCGTTGAATTCCACGATCTCGGCCTTCAGCTCCTTCACCCCGTGCGGCTCGAGCGCGGCGCGGATGACATCGGGAATGGCGCCCGCGAAAGTGCCGTCGGTCTCGACGAAGCCGTAGGGCTTCTCGTTGGCGATGCCGACCGAGACGACCCCTTCCCGCTTGATCCGCTCGATCGTCGTCTCGGCGCGTGCGGTGCCGGGCACCAGCGCCATTCCGGCAACCGCGAGCCCCGTCTTCAGAAAGCGCCGGCGCGGCAGTCTTGCATCGAAGATCGGCATGGCTTGCATCTCCTGATATGGGGCGAATTCCGGGTTCTCCGTGATAAGAAAGGAGGTGCACGGAAGAGTCAACGAAAGTCAGGGAAAGTCAGGAAGACATGCTTGAACCCGGCCTCCATCGCTCGGAGCTCACCTTCGAGCATTCCGCACTCCAGGGCTGGCGCTGGCCGAGCGTCGAGATCGTGGGGCAGCGGCCGGGCCCGCGGATCGCGGTCATCGCCGGCATCCACGTCAACGAGACGTCGAGCATCGAGGCCGCGATCCGCCTCCAGCGCGCGCTCGATCCCTCGACGCTCAGGGGCCGCGTCTCGATCATCCCCATCGTCAACCTGCCGGCCGTGCCGCGCTGGTCGCAGTATGTGTGCCCGCTCGACGGCAAGAACATCAACTTCTCCTTCCCCGGCCGGCCGGACGGCACCTTCTCGGAAGCGGTCGCCTGGGCGCTCCTCGATGCATGGGCGGCCGATGCCGACTGCTTCGTGGACATGCATGGCGGCGATCTCTGCGAGAACGTCTCGCACTTCACCGTGGCGCAGCAGATCGGCGATGAAGCCTTCGACCGGCGCAACGTGGAGCTCGCCTGCTGCTTCGATTCCGAGATCGTGGTGCGGCTCGATCCGTCGCATCTGAAGAAGCCGGGCCGGAGCTGCACCGGGCGCGCGGGACGGAAGCAGCATGCGGCATTCTCGGAAGCCGGCCGGCTCGGCGTCATCGAGGAGAAGAACGTCCTCTTCCACTTCGAGGGCGTGCTGCGCATCGCCAAGACGCTGGGCATGATCGAGGCGGCGCCGCCCAAGCGTCGCGAGCCTGTGATCGTCGACCGCTATCTCTGGGTGCCGGCGACGGCCGATGCCTTCTACCGCTACCGCGTCGAGGCCGGATACAGAGTGCCCAAGGGCGCCGTGGTGGCGGTCGGCGAGAACACCTATGGCGAGACCGTCGCGGAGGTGCGGGCGCCCGAGGACGGCTACATCCTATGGACCCTCACCCACGCGCTCGTCCAGAAGGACACCTTCATCGTCGGCCTCGGGGTGCAGGGAAAGGTGTAGCAGGCGCGGACGTCCTACCCTTCGCCCCCCGGCATCTCGCCACCGTCATGGCCGGCCCCCGAGCCGGCCATCCTTTTCCTTGTGGGTGCCTATCCAAAGGATTGCCGGGTCAAGCCCGGCAATGACGGGGGATGGGTCTCATGACTGCGTCGAGGATCGAGGCAGCCTACTTCGGCGGCAGTCCGAGCTCCGTGAACGGAATGAACGCCAGGGGCTCGCCCTCGGCGATGGCCGTCATCTCCTCCGGCACCTCAATGAGACCCTCCGCCTGCCGCAAGCCCGAGATGAGCGCCGATCCGTCGTACGCGAACTTCTGCAGCACCGGCCGCCCGTCGCCCCCGTAGCCGATCCAGCCCCGCCAATATTCGCGCCGGCCGGGCTTCCTCTCCGCCACGGCGAAGCCCGCTGGCACCAGATAGCGCCGGGGCTCATGCCAGAAGGCGCCCTGGAGGCGCGCCAGGATCAGGCGCGCATAGAGCCCGAAGGAGACGAAGGCCGCGACCGGATTGCCCGGCAGGCCGCAGAACACGGTGTCGCCTACCTGCCCCATGGCGAGCCTGCGTCCAGGCTTCACGGCGAGCCCCCAGGCATGAACCGAGCCCAGCGCGCCGAGAGCCTCCATGACATGGTCCGTCTCGCCCCTGCTCGCGCCGCCGGTCGAGATCACCACGTCGCAGACCTCGGCCGCGGCCTCGAGCGCCGTTCGAACCATGGCCGGATCGTCGGGAATGATGCCAAGGTCGGCCGCGCCGAAGCCCATGGCCGCCAGCATGCCGTTCAGCATGAAGTGGTTCGAGTCGAAGACCTGGGTCACGCCGAGCGGCTCGCCCGGACGCACCACCTCGTTGCCGGTCGACAGAAGTCCGATCGTCAGCGGCCGGAAGCAGCGCAGCTCCGTGCGCCCCGCGGCGGCGATGGCTGCAAGCTCCTGCGGCCTCAGTCTCTGCCCGGCATCCGCCAGCTTGCCGCCCGACCGCACGTCCTCGCCGGCCTTCCGCAGGTTGGCGCCGGGCTTCAGACCCGACGGGACGACAATGTGATCGTCCTCGACCGTCACGTCCTCCTGCATGACGCAGGTATCGGCGTTTGCCGGTATGGCCGCGCCGGTGAAGACACGCGCGGCCTCGCCCTTCTCCAAGGGCTTCAGCGCCTCATCGCCAGCGGCGATCCGCTCGGCGACCTTTAGGCGGTTGTGGTTCCGGAACAGGCTGCCATAGGCAAAGGCGTAGCCGTCGACAGCCGCGTTGGAGAAGCCCGGAACGGGGCGCGCCGCGAAGACGTCCTCGGCGAGGACCCGGCCATAGGCTTGCGCCAGGGGAACGATCTCGGTCCGCGCGACCGCGATCAGCCGCTCGTCGATGAGCTTCAGCGCCTCGGCATGGCGCAGCGTCTCCTTGCCGGGCCGGAAGCAGTCGTCGAGGAGCCGGCGGGCCGTTTTCATGGGCGCATCCTCTCGGCGAGCCCGAAATGCCGGCAGACGAAATCGGCGACGGCCTCGGCATCGTCGCGGTAGAACACCGGCACACGCTCCTCGGGCAGCGGCTCGGCGGAGGCGACGGCGATGACGGCCGGATCGCCGCCCACGAGCTCGGGATGCCCCAGCGCCGGGTCCCGCACCTCGATCTTCGGATGCGGGGAGCGCCTGTAGCCCTCCACGATCACCAGATCGCAAGGTCCGAGACGCCCGAGCATCTCCTCGAGCGTCGGCTCCGGCTCGTCGCCCCGCGTGTGCACGACCGCCCACAGCCGGTCCGACACGACCGCTATCTCGCGCGCGCCGGCCATGCGGTGGCGATGGCTGTCACGGCCCTCATGGTCGATCTCGAAATCGTGGTGGGCGTGCTTGACGGTCGAAACCACGAGCCCGCGCGCGACGAGAACCTTCACCAGCCTCTCCACCAGCGTCGTCTTGCCGGCATTCTTGTAGCCGGCGATGCCGATGACATTGCGCGTCACGGCCGAAACGCCTCCGCGATACGCTCGGCCTCGGCGAGGTCCGCCGGCCGGTTGACGTTGAAGAAGGGATCGTAGTCCGCCGCCGGGAAGTCAACGACCGCGGGATCACGCCTCTCGACCCAAGCGCTTGCCTGCCGCTGCCCTTCCGAAAGGTCGCGGCGCAATTCCGCAGCCAGGGAAACGGGCCAGAGCGCGAAAACCGGGTGCAGGCGGCCGTTCGAGGCCGCCACGGCCAGCCGCTCCGCCCTGCCTTCCTGCGCTCTCTTGAGGCGGACGACCAGGTCGCGCGGAAAGAAGGGCGTGTCCGTTGCAGCCGTGGCGACGGATCGCGCCTCGGGCGCATGCGCGGCCGACCATTCCAGCACGGCCAGCACGCCCGCCAGCGGCCCCATATGGCCTTCGATGCTGTCCGGCACCACGGGAAGCCCGAACGATGAGAAACGCGCCGGTTTTCCGTTGGCGTTGAGGATCAGCGTATCGACCTGCGGTCCCATGCGTTCGATGACAAGTTCGAGTATCGGCCGGCCGCCGAGCGCCATGAGGCCCTTGTCGCCGCCGCCCATGCGCCGCGACAGTCCGCCCGCAAGGATGCAGCCCACAATCATCGCCATCGCCCGTCGGGCAAGGTCAGGCCGCCGCTTCCTTCTCGCGCTTGGCGGCAGGCGCCTCGTAATGCCATTGCGGCGGCAAGTGCACGGCGATCGTGTCGCCGACCCGAATCCAGCCTTCCCGCTCGACCCAGCCGGTGACGCCGCGTAGATGCGTGGCGCGCGGCACGAAAAGCGGCCCCTTGCCCGGATAGTGACTGTCGATCACCTCGGCCGGAAAGCGGCAGGGCGCGTTCTCGGTATCCACGACCAGGGAGGCGCCGGAGGAGAAGATGAGCCGGGTCGAGCCCGGAAGGTGCGTGAGCTTCGGGATGCCCGAGAGGAGCAGATTGGCGCCCAGCCAGTCGGGCTTGATCTCGGGTACCTCCATCCTGGCCGCGATCTCCTCCAGTTCCTCGCGCGAGACGATGGAAGCCTGGCGGGTGTTGCGGATCGGCGTGTCCTTCTCGTACTGGCGACGTACCCTCACGTCCGCCGGCCGGGTGAGGCCGCCATGGCAGTCGCCCTCGAGGCCGGCGAAGGTGGCGCGCACCTCCGCGACATCCGATTTCTCCAGCCCGAGCGCGCGGTCCGGGCTGATCAGCACGGCCTCGACGCAGCCCCTGATCGCGGTCGGATGCAGGATGGTCATGGTGCAACTCCCGGGCTCCAATGGCGGCGTGCAAACTAGCCGCTGCGACTTGCGAGGCCAAGTCCCGTCCGATAGCGTTCGCCTGAAGCAGCAAAACGCGCGGTCCGGCAGGAAAATCAACACGATGCGGAGCCGCAACCGGGAGGATCCGATGGGTAGCCTTTCCAACTGCCGTCCAAGCCGTCGTACCGTTTCCAAGGGGCTGGCGGCGAGCCTCCTCGCCGCACCGGCCATCCTCGGCACAGCCCGCGCGGCAGCGCCCCTCAAGATCGGCTGCCTGGCGCCGGTCTCCGGCTTCTTCGCGCGCGAGGGGCAGAACTGCAAGCGGGGCTTCGACCTCGCAGGCCCGATGATGTCGGACATGGGCATGCCGGTGGAAATCCTGTTCGCCGACACCGAGTCCAATCCCGACCGCGCCCGCACGGCCGCCGAGCGCCTGGTCGGCGAAGGCGTGCAGGTGCTGATCGGCACCTTCGATTCGGGGGAAACCTCGGCCGTGGCGCAGGTCGCCGAGCAGAAGGGCATCCCGCACGTCATCAACATTGCCGCCGCGCCCCAGATCACGGAGCAGGGCTACAAGTTCGTGTTCCGCAATTTCCCGACCGGCCCGATGCTGGTCCGGAACGGCTTCGCGCTCATCAAGAAGCTCATCGAGGCAACGGAGATCACGCCGCGCACGGCCGTCTTCATGCATGTGGACGATACCTTCGGCACCGCCATGCAGAAGGGCGTGGCCGCCCTCTTCCCGAAGCTCGAGATGCCCTTCGCCTTGATCGAGACGATCTCCTACGACGCCAAGGCAAAGGATCTGTCGGTCGAGGTCGCCAAGGCCAAGGCGACGGACGCCGACCTGCTCCTCATGGTTTCCCACGGCGCCGACGCCATCATGCTCGTCAGGGAAATGGTGAAGCAGCGCTGGGAGCCCATGGGCGTGATGACGCCCGGCAGCCCCGGCACCTACGAAGCGCAGTTCTACAAGGCGCTGGGCAAGTATTCCGACTTCATCATCGCGAACCTGCCGTGGATCAATCCCACGACGGCGATGTCGAAGGATCTGCTCGAGCGCTTTGGCAAGATCTATGCGGATGAGATCATCGAGCTCAATGTCGGCTTCAGCCTCGAGGCGGTGCTGATCGCGGCGGACGCGCACAAGCGCGCCAATTCGGGCGATCCGAAGGAGATCGCCGAGGCGCTGCGCAAGACCGACATCGCCGAGCACGTGATGATCGGCGGTCCCATCCGCTTCGACGAGAAGGGCCAGAACATCAGCATCGAGTCGGCGGCGCTCCAGAACCTCAACCGCAAGCCCACCGTGGTCCTGCCGCAGGAAGCGGCCGAGGCTTCGCCGATCCTGCCCTTCCCCGGCTGGAGCGACGAGCGGAGGGGCTAGAATGATATGTTTTTTAGCTCCAATTTTGGATTGGTTTACAGCATCTATCTTGACAATTCTGCAATATTTCCTTCAATCTTTTCTCTTAGGGGGCCAATTATGATTGGTTCAGTATCAGCTTTACGGCTGTAAAGTGCAAGAGAGGTCGAGCATGAAACTCTTCATTGCAGTCGACATGGAAGGCACGACGGGTCTCGAGCGGCTCGAGGAGATCTTCCGGGGCCTGCCGGGCTTCGACACTTTCCGGCAGCTCATGGCCGGGGACGCCAACGCCGTAGTGCAGGGCGCGATAGAGGGCGGCGCCACGGAGATCGTGGTGAGCGACTCGCACGGCTACATGTGCAACATCCATCCCGACGATCTCGTGCCGGGCGTGCAGCTCCGGCGCGGGCAGCTCAAGCGCCAGTGGTGTCAAGCCAAGGGTCTCGACGGCAGCTACGACGCAGTGCTGATGATCGGCTTTCACGCCAAGGCCGGCTCGTCGGACGCCATTCTCGCCCATACCTGGATCACCGGCTTCCGCGACGTGCGGGTCAACGGGCAGTCGGTGCCGGAGCCCTCGCTCAACGGCCTCCTGGCAGGGGCGATGGGCGTGCCGGTCGTGATGCTCTCCGGCGACGACTGGGTGGCGAAGGAGGCAAGCCCCATTCTCGGCGACATCCACTACGCGGAGGTGAAGAAATCGCTCGGCTTCTTCAAGGGCGATCACCTGCCAATCGACCGCAGCCGCAAGCTCCTGAAGGAGACGGCGGCGAAGGCGGTGCGCTCGGCGTCCAAGGTGGCGCCGCTCAAGATCGAGCTTCCGGTCACCATCGAGCTCGACCTCTCGGCCAACTCCCGAAACGATGCGGCGCTCGCCGCACGCTTCGACGACAATGTGCGCTTCACCGACGGTCCCTACTGGAAGGACCTGGCGCTCAGCGACTTCGAGCACGTGATGCGGAACCACCCGGATCTCAAGTCGCCGCGCGACGGCACCGTGGCGATCGTCTCCGACGACTATCCAACCGCCTACCGGAAGCTCCACAGCATCCTCGGCGAGATCTACGAGCGTGACATCGAGAACCTCATCGACCTCGTTGCCGCGCCCGCCGACTATGCCCGGCCGGACCTCGAGAACATCGTGGGGCGCGACTACCCGCTGAACGAGATCGGCCCGCGCCGGAAGGCCTGAGCGCGAGGCCGGCGACGGTCTAGCGCGGGATGCCTTCAATCTGAACCGGACCCGCCCTTCGACAGGCTCAGGACGAGGCCTTCATGCCGCTATCCGATCAGTTTGAAATTCCGCTCATTCCCGCGCAAGCGGGAATCCAGGGACGTTGTGGCACTGGGTCCCTGCTTTCGCGGGGACGGGCGATGGATCATCCGATCGAGCTTGAACGGATCATGCCCTAACCCTTGTTGATCTGCGCGAACACGTCCTCGACATGCTGGCGCGCGAGGCGCTCGGCGGTCTCGCCGTCCCGCTCGGCGATGGCTTCGACGAACCCCCGGTGCTGAGCGCTCCAGTGTCGCTGCTTTCCATGTGCCACGATGCGATCGCGAACCTGACCCCATAGCGTCATCTGCCGAAGCTGATTGATTGACTTGAAGGTCGAGACGACAAGCGAGTTGTGGGTCGAGGCGGCGATGGCGTTGTGGAGCGCCGTGTCCCACAACTCGTAGGATTCGGAATCGGGCGCGGCGAAGCACTTCTTCACGCAGTGCCGCAGATACTCGATCTCCGAGCGCGTCGCCCGCATGGCCGCCAGCCGGGCGATCGTGGGCTCGAGCATGAGGCGGAGCTCCATGAGCTCGGTCGGATTGGTCGCGTCACTGATGGCGAGCAGGCCCGGGAGCTGTTTCGGCGGCTGGGTTCCGGCATAAGTGCCCGAGCCCACGCGGCGCCACACCTTGCCCTGGGCCTCGAGCAAGTCGAGCGCAGCGCGCAGCGTATTGCGGCTGACACCGAGCCTGGCGCAGAGGTCGCGCTCGGGCGGAAGCCGCCCGTTCGCGAGGAGCGCCCCCTCCCCGATCAGCTGCTCCAGCGACGTCCTCGCCTCTTCAACCTTCGACATGGTCCGCCCGGTCCCCAAGGCCCTTCCCATAGATAGAGACCCTGCGGCCGGTTTGGCAACGCGCCTTGACGTTGTTCCGGGCAACGTGCATTGCCGGTTGCCGGATGACCCTCGACCTCATCGCCAATGTGCTGATCGGCGGCGTGCTGACGGGCGCGGTCTACGCGCTCATGGCGCTCGGCCTCTCGGTCGTGTTCGGGGTGACGCGGGTCGTCAACTTCGCGCATGGCGAGATGATGGCGCTCGCCATGTTTGCGGCCGTGCTCGTCTTCGATCAGGCGGGCCTCGACCCGCTCCTCTCGCTCCCCATCATCGCGGCCGCCCTCTTCGCGGCGGGCTACGTCCTGCAGCGGCGGCTGGTCGAGCCTTTCATCGGCCGGCCGGAGCACGAGCAGTTCATCCTGCTGCTGGCGGTCGCCGTCATCCTCACCAACGGCATGCTGCTCATCTTCGGGCCGGAGGCGCGCGGCATCGTCACGGACTATTCCTTCGATTCCTACGCGATCGGACCCCTCGTCATCGACAAGACGAAGCTCATCGCGGCCGGCGCTGCGAGCCTCATCGCGGCCGGCCTCTTCGCCTTCTTCCGCTTCACGATCCTCGGGAAAACCATCCGGGCCTGCGCCGACAACCTGACCGGAGCCCAGGTCGTCGGCCTCGATGTCGGACGCACCTATGCCCTGAGCTTCGGGTTGGGCGCCGCCTGCGTCGGCGCGGCCGGCGCGCTCGCGTCACTTGTCATGGACGTGACGCCGATGCTCGGGCCAGAGCTCACGCTGCTTGCCTTCATCATCGTCATCATCGGCGGCATGGGAAGCCTCGGCGGCGCATTGCTCGGCGGCCTCCTCATCGGCGTCTCGGAAGCCGCGGCCGGGCTCGTGGTCGCGCCCTCCATGAAGTCCATGGTGTCCTTCGCGCTCCTCATCCTGGTGCTCGCGGCGAGGCCGCAGGGCCTCCTTGGGCGACGCCCGCGATGAAGGCCCCTGCCCTCGCCTGGACCGGCGGCGCGCTCCTCGGCATCTTCCTCCTCGCGGCGCCCTTCGTCTTGAGCGCCTATCTGCTCTCGGTGCTGATCCTCATTCTCTACTTCGCCTTCGTGGGCCAGGCCTGGAACCTGATGATGGGCTTCGCGGGCCAGCTCTCGCTCGGCAACGCGCTCTATGTGGGCCTCGGCGCCTACGTGTCGGCGGCGCTCTTCGTGCATTTGGCCGTGCCCCCGGCGCTCGGCGTCCTCGCCGCCGCGGCCGCGGGCGCGCTCGCCGCCACGGTCATCGGCGCGCTCGCCTTCCGCTTCGGCATCTCGGGCGTGCATTTCGCGCTGCTCACCATCGCCTTCGCCGAGTTCGCGCGGCTCGGCTTCGCGCATCTCGAATGGACGGGCGCCAACAGCGGGCTCTTCCTGCCGGTGCGCAGCCGCAGCGACATCGACCTTCTGAACCTCCGTGGCCCGCCGATCCTCTTCTATTACCTGATCCTCGCGCTCGTCGCGGGCGCGCTCGCTCTCGTCCACCGGCTCATGCGGAGCCCGCTCGGCTATTCCTGGCTCGCCATCCGCGAGGAGCCGGAGGCCGCCCAGTCGCTCGGCATCGATCTCTTCCGCGCGCGGCTTGCGGTGGTGGCGACCGGCGGCGCCATGACGGCGGTCGGCGGCGTCTTCCTCGCCTTCTACACCAACACCCTCTTTCCCTCTGACGTTTTCGGCATGCACCGCTCGATCGAGATCATCCTGGCGCCGATCATCGGCGGGCTCGGCACGTTCCTCGGGCCGGTCGTCGGCGCCGTGCTGCTGGGGGTGCTCGGAGAGACGGCGACGGCGGCGCTCGGCGCGCTCGGCATTCAGGCGGCGGGCGCCAAGCAGCTCGTCTACACCTTCGTGCTCCTCCTCATCGTCATGGGCCTGCCGGGCGGCGTGTGGCCGTGGCTCTGGAAGCGGTGGACGCGATGACGGCGCTCCTCACCCTCGACGGCGTCTCCAAATCCTTCCGGGGCCTCAAGGCCGTGAGCCATGTGTCGCTCGCCGTCGAGGAGGGCCGCATCACGAGCCTCATCGGCCCGAACGGGGCCGGCAAGACGACGCTCTTCAATCTCATCGCGGGCGCCATCCGGCCCGATGCCGGGCGCATCGTCTTCGCAGGGCAAGACGTGGCGGGCCAGACGCCGGACCGGGCGGCGCGGCGCGGCATCGCGCGCACCTTCCAGATCGTGAAGCCCTTCGCGCATCTCAGCGTCGAGGAGAACGTGCTGGTGGGGGCGCTCTGCCGCGAGGTCTCCGTCACCCGCGCACGGGTGAAGGCGCGGGAAATCGCTCACCTGCTAGGCCTCAGCCGCAAGCTTGCGGCCGCCGCGGCCGGCCTCACCCTGCCGGAGCGGAAGCGCCTGGAGGTGGCGCGCGCGCTCGCCACGGGACCTCGGCTTCTGCTGCTCGATGAGTGCATGGCGGGCCTCCGGCCGTCGGAGACGGAGGAGATGGTCTGCGTATTCCAGCGCCTCAACCGCGAGACCGGGCTCACGATCCTCCTCACCGAGCACGTCATGCGCGCCGTCATGGCGCTCTCGCATCAGGTGTTCGTGCTGCATCACGGCGAGATCATCGGCTCGGGCGCGCCGGATGCGGTCGTGCGCGACCCGCGCGTCATCGAGAGCTATCTCGGCACGGAGACGGTAGGGTGAGCGCCCTCCTCACAGTTTCCGACCTCACGGTCCGGCACGGCGACGCGGTGGCGCTCCAGGCCGTGTCGCTCGAGGTCCGCAAGGGCGAGACCGTCGCCATCGTGGGCGGCAACGGCGCCGGCAAGACGACGCTCATCCGCACCATCGCCGGAATGCTGAAGCCCGCCTCGGGCAGCATCCGGCACGACGGCACCGAGATCGGAGGCTGGCCGAGCCATCGCGTCTGCGCGGCCGGCATCGGCCAGGTCGCCGAGGGGCGGCAGGTGTTCCCGACGCTCCCTGTCATCGACAATCTCGAGATGGGCGCGGCGCTGAAGCGCGCGCGGCCACGCATGAAGGCCAATCTCGAGCGCATGTTCGCCCATTTCCCGCGCCTCGCCGAGCGCCGCAACCAGCCGGCCGGCACGCTTTCGGGCGGCGAGCAGCAGATGCTCGCCATCGCGCGCTGCCTCATGGGCGAGCCGTCGCTGGTGCTCTTCGACGAACCCTCGCTGGGCTTAGCACCCGCCGTCGCGCAGCAGGTGTTCGCGATCATCGAGGGCCTCGCGCGCGACGGCCTCACGATCCTGCTGGTGGAGCAGAACGTGGCGCAGTCGCTGAAGCTCGCGACCCGCGCCTATGTGCTGGAGACGGGACGGATCACTTTGTCGGGCGAGGCCA
>JBFXDI010000116.1:0-12526 GCA_050181295.1 Parvibaculaceae bacterium
CGCTTCGCGAGCTCGTCGAAGGCGGTCTCGATCAGGCCCGCCGGACGCTGCGGCCAGGGATAGACATAGGGCCAGGCGAGCGCGCCCGGGAACGACACATGCGCATCGAGCCCGAGGTTGCGCGAGGCCTTGGCCGCAAGCTTCATCTGCTCCACCGCCCAGGCCTGCCGCTCCTTGGGTTTCCCGTGGACGGCCGGCGGCGCGAAGGCGTCGAAGGCCTCGTCATAGGCCGGGTGGACGGCGACCAGTTGTCCCTGCAGATGGGTCGAGAGTTCCGTGATCTCCACCTTGTGCTTCTTCGCGGTGGCCTTCACCTCGTCGCAGTAGGCTTTCGACGTCGCGGCCTTCTTGAGGTCGAACAGGCGTCCGTCCCAGGACGGGATCTGCACGCCCTTGTAGCCGAGGCCGGACGCCCATTTGCAGATCGCATCGAGCGAGTTGAAAGGCTTTGCGTCGCCCGCGAACTGGGCGAGGAAGATCGCCGGTCCCTTGATGTTGCCTGCCATTGCTCCTCCCTCTCGCTGTCAGGGCTTGTCCTGGAGGGTGCGCGCCCTCGCGCACCTCGTGAAGGGCGGCGGAGGCGCCGCCCGTCCGATGTCATGGTGGCCCCTCATTCCCTCACACATAGCGGTTCACCAGCGCCTCGAGCCGCTCCTGCCCGCCGGAGACGGGCAGGGGTTCGTCCGCCGCCTCCGCCTGCGCCGCGATATTGGCGAGCGTCATGCTCTCGAGCATTCTGCGGGCTTGCGGAGCGTCCCACCTGGCGTATCGCGCCTGGACCTCGCGTTCGAGCGCGCCGTCCTCGATCATCCGCGCCGCGGCGAGGAAGCCCTTCGCGCAGGCATCCATGCTCGCGGCATGCGCATGCAGGAGGTCGTCCGGGTCGATCGACTGGCGGCGGATCTTGGCGTCGAAGTTGAGGCCGCCGGTGGTGAAGCCGCCGCCCCGCAGCAGGTGGTAGAAGGCGAGCGCCAGCTCCGGACCGTTCATGGCGAACTGGTCGGTGTCCCAGCCCGACTGGTAGTCGCCGCGGTTGATGTCGAGCGAGCCGAAGATGCCGAGCGCGATGGCGAGCGCGATCTCGTGCTCGAAGGAATGCCCGGCGAGGATGGCGTGGTTCTGCTCGATGTTGACCTTCACCTCGCCCTCGAGGCCGTTGGCCTTGAGGAAGCCGAACACGGTCGCGACGTCGAAATCGTACTGGTGCTTGGTGGGCTCCATGGGCTTCGGCTCGATGAGCACCGGTCCCTCGAAGCCGATCCTGTGCTTGTGCTCGACCACCAGGTTGAGGAAGCGGCCGAGTTGGGCGAGCTCGCGCTTGAGATCGGTGTTGAGGAGCGTCTCGTAGCCCTCGCGCCCGCCCCACATGACGTAGTTCTCGCCCTGGAGCGCGTGCGTGAGCTCCAGCACCGCCTTCACCTGACCGGCGGCATAGGCGAAGACGTCCGGATCGGGATTGGAGGCGGCGCCCGCCATGTAGCGTCGGTTCGAGAACAGGTTGGCGGTGCCCCAGAGGAGCTTCATGCCGCTGTCCTGCATTTTCCTCGCCAGGAGATCGCCGATCGTCAGGAGGTTGCGGTTGCTTTCCTTCAGCGTCGCGCCTTCGGGAGCGACGTCGCGGTCGTGGAAGGTGAAGTAGGGGATGCCGAGCAGGCGGAAGGTCTCGAAGGCGATATCCGCCTTGGCCCGCGCCTGCGCTAGTGGATCGCCTGGCGCCTGCCAGGGCCGCAGGAAGGTTTCTCCGCCGAAGGGGTCTCCGCCGGGCCATGTGAAGGAATGCCAGTAGCAGACGGCGAAGCGCAGATGCTCCTTGAGCCGCTTGCCCAGCACCACGCGATCGGGATCGTACCAGCGGAAGGCGAGGTCGGAAGCGGACTCCGGACCCTCGTAGCCGATCGGGCCCTTGCGGGTGAAGAACGGGCTCATCCCATGGCCTCCTTCAGACCCGGATAGAGGGCGCGGTAGCGCTGCCAGCGATCCTCATAGGCGCGGGCGAGCGCGCGTCGTGGTTCGAGGGTGGCGACGATCCGCGGCGGCGTGCAGACGGCAAGCGGCTCGGCGCCCGTCGCGGCGATGAGGCCGAGCCGCGCCGCGCCGAAGGCCGCGCCGACATCGCCGGCCGCCGGCACGCGGATGGGAATGCCGAGCACCGTGGCGATGATCTCGATCCATGGGCGGGAGCGCGCCCCGCCTCCGACGGCGGTCGCCTGCGTGACCTTCGTGCCCGCCGCCTTGAGCGCCTCGAGGCAGTCGCGGAAGGCGAAGGCGACGCCCTCCAGCACGGCGCGCACGAGGTTGCGTCGCTCCGTCTCCGCCGCGAGTCCGGCGAAGGCGCCGCGGATCGAGGCGTCGCTGTGAGGCGTGCGCTCGCCCGAGAGATAGGGAAGGAAGGTGACGGGGGAGGGCCCGCGCATCTCGCCCGCGGCATGGGCGAGGAGCGCCCGCGGCTCCGTGTTCAGCATGCGCGCGAGCCAGTCGAGCGAGCCGGTGGCCGACAGGACGACGCCCATCTGGTGCCAGGCTTTCGGCAGCGCGTGGCAGAAGGCGTGGACGCCGCCTGCGGGGTTCGGCGAAAAGCGGGCGTTCGAGACGAAGAGCACGCCGGATGTGCCGAGCGACAGGAAGGCGGAGCCAGGCCTCACCGTTCCCGTGCCGCAGGCGCTCGCCGGGTTGTCGCCGCCGCCTCCCGCGACGACGGGTGCGATGTCCATGCCCCAGCGCTTCGCGAGCGCCGATCTCAGGCGCCCCGAGACTTCCGTACCCTCGACCAGCCGCGGCATCTGCTCGAGCCCGAGGCCGCAGGCCTCGAGCAGCGGCGGGCTCCAGCGCCGCGCGCCGACGTCGAGCCAGCAGGTGCCGGACGCATCCGACATGTCGGAGGCGTGCTCGCCCGTGAGCTTGAGCCGTACATAGTCCTTGGGCAGCAGCACCTGCGCCGTGCGTTGGAAGAGCTTCGCCTCGTGCCTGCGCACCCAGGCGAGCTTCGGCGCCGTGAAGCCCGCCATGAGCCTGTTGCCCGTGATCGCGCGGAAGCGCGGCTCGGCGGCTTCGAGGGCGCGGCATTCATCGCCCGCGCGTGCGTCGTTCCACAGGATGCACGGCCGGAGCGGCCTGTCGGCGGCATCGAGCAGGGTCGCCCCGTGCTGCTGGCCCGAAAGTCCGACGCCCTCGACCGCCGACATCGCCTTCGGCTGGCCCGCCTTCAATTCGTCCAGCACCCGGCGCGTCGCGCGCCACCACGCCTCCGGATCCTGCTCCGACCAGCCGGGCCGCGGCCGCGAGACCTTGAGCGGCGCGGTGGCGACGCCGGCGATCCTCTGGCGGCCGTCGATGAGGACGGCCTTGACCGATGAGGTGCCGATGTCGATGCCGAGATACATCACCCGATCCTCACGGCAGGTTGTGGGGCAGAAACACATCGATGCGGATGCGCTCCTGCTCGGGGACGATCGGCATCCTGTCCACGCTGGCGGTGAGCACCCGGACGGCGCTCCTCACCTCGTGGCCGGCGTCCTGGTTGATGACGGCGTCAATGGCGCCGGCGATGAGCGCGGCGCGTGAATGCGGCGTGAGCTCATGCGCGATGAAGACGATGTCGCGCGCGCGGCCCGTCTCCTCCAGTGCCTGCACGACACCCCGGTTGCCGGCGCCGGCATTGTAGAGGCCGACGAGGTTCGGCGTCTCCTCGATGAGCTTCAGCGTCGTGGCGCGCACCTTGCGCCAGTCGTCGCGCGCCTCGCGGGGCGAAAGGACGCTGAGCGTCCGGAAGTCCGACGACAGAACCTGGTTGAAGCCGTAGAGCCGCTCCACGTGGTCGCGAAGGCCAAGCGAGCCCGCGATTACCCCGACGCTCCCCTTGCGTCCGGCGAGGAAGCGCCCGAGCAGCGTCGCCGCGGTGCGGCCCGCCGCGGAATTGTCGATGCCCACATAGTGCGCGCGCCCCGCGCCCGGCATGTCGGAGACGAGCGTGACGACAGAGATGCCGGCCGCGGCGAGCCTGTCGATCGCCTCCCTCACGCGGGGATGGTCCAGCGCCACGACCGCGATGCCGTCGAACTCCTCTCCGAGCCCCAGGAGCGTTCCGGCCAGCGCCTTCGGATCGAAGACGTCGGTGAGGCGGGCGGAGATCGTGATGCGATCGGCCGCGTAGCGGCTGGCGGCCGCCTCCACCTCGCGGCGGAGCTGCTGCATGAAGCTGTTGGAGCCGGTGGGCAGGACGAAGCAGAAGCGATATTCGCGCCCCCGCGCGAGTCGCGCCGCGAGCCTGTCCGGCTGGTAGTTGAGCTTGCGGACGGCGATCTCGACGCGCTCCACCGTCATGGGCCTGACGCCCGGTCGCCGGTTCAGCACCCGGTCGACGGTCGCAACGCTCACCCTGGCCTCCCTGGCCACGTCCGCCACAGTCGCCTTCATGCTCCGTGACCTTGTTGTGGATGATCGAATACCATCAAAATTTGAGGTACGCCACTCAAAACTGGTCATGAAAAAGGGCGGCGCTTCGGCCGCCCCTCCAAAGTCTATTGTCTTAGGGTCAGTTGATGACCTGCAGCGACACCCGCGCGAGGCCGTTGACGCCGATCTGGCGCGCCGCGCCCATGGCGAGGTCGATGATGCGGCCGTGGATGAACGGTCCCCGGTCGTTGATGCGCACCACGACGGAGCGGCCGTTGCTGACATGCGTGACCTTGACGCGCGTGCCGAAGGGAAGCGAGCGGTGCGCGGCCGTCAACCCCATCGGGTTGAAGCGCTCTCCGTTGGCGGTGCGCTTGCCGGACCTGTAGTAAGAGGCGGTGCCGACCCACTTCGAGGAGGACTTGAGGCTGGCGGTCGTTGCCTTGCCGCGCTTGGAGAAACGCGAAGTGACGCGCGCCGGCTTCTTGGCGTCCTTGGCTATTGCCCGTCTGCTCTTGACGTTAGAGCCGTAGCGCGACTTGACGACGGGCTTGGCCTCTGCGCGGTGCATGTGCCTGTCGCGGGAGCCGATGTCGGCCTTTGCGGGGATTGCCGCGATGAATCCAAAGGAAAGGGCGGCGGCGAGCGCCGCGGGAAGAAGCAATTTCAATGACCCGCTCCGTGATCGTTGGTGATGCGAATGGAACGGGTTGCTTCCCCGTCCCCTCGGTTCCCCTTTCCGTAAGGCCAAAGGTGACGACAATCGGGCATGCTCGGGGTGTTTCGCGGGCCTGCACGCGGTGTCGCAGGCTTCGCGCAAGCTTCGGCGAGCGATGTTCTGCAAAAGTCGTTAGAACGTTCGCTAGAAACACCGTGTCGCCATTTTTGGTTCCCTTTGCGGGAGCGCGATGCGACTAAAGTTTTAGCGAATGAACGAGGTCCGCCCGATGAGCGCACGCGACCCCCGCTACGACATTCTTTTCGAGCCGGTCCGCATCGGCCCCGTGGTCGCGCGCAACCGCTTCTATCAGGTGCCGCATTGCTGCGGCATGGGCTACCGCTACCCCGAATCAATGGCGACGATGCGCGGCATCAAGGCCGAGGGCGGATGGGCCGTCGTCTCGACGGAGGAAACCGAAATTCACGCATCGGCGGAGATCGCGCCCTGGGTCGAGGGCAGGCTCTGGGACGACCACGACATCCCGGCGCTGGCGCGCATGTGCGAGGAGGTGCATCGGCACGGGAGCCTCGCGGCGGTCGAGCTCTGCCACAACGGCTCGCACGCGCCCAACCACTACAGCCGCGAGGTGCCGATCGCGCCCTCCCACATCGCCATCGACTTTCCCGATCCCGTGCAGGCGCGGGCCATGGACAAGACCGATATCGCGAATCTCAGGCGGTGGCATCGCAACGCCGCGCTGCGCGCCCGCCGCGCCGGCTTCGACATCGTCTATGTCTATGTCGGCCACGATCTCAGCATCCTGCAGCACTTCCTCTCCCGCCGTCATAATCAGCGCACGGACGAATATGGCGGCAGCATCGCCAACCGCGCGCGTCTCATGCGCGAGATCATCGAGGACACGAAGGAGGCGGTGGGCGACCGCTGCGGCGTTGCCGTGCGCCTGGCGGTGGACGAGCTCCTGGGAGCCGAGGGCATCACCTGCGATGGCGACGGCTACGAGACGGTGGCGATGCTCGCCGAGCTTCCCGACCTCTGGGACGTGAATGTCTCGCGCTGGAAGAACGACAGCGTCACCGCCCGCTTCGCGGAAGAGGGCTACCAGGAGCCTTACATCTCCTTCGTCAAGAAGCTGACCACCAGGCCCGTGGTGGGCGTCGGCCGCTATACCTCGCCAGACGCCATGGTACGCGTCGTCCGCCAGGGCATTATGGACATGATCGGCGCCGCGCGCCCCTCGATCGCCGATCCCTTCCTGCCCAGGAAGATCGAGGAGGGGCGCCTTGACGACATCCGCGAATGCATCGGCTGCAACATTTGCGCCGCGCACGACAACTTCTCGAGCCCCATCCGCTGCACGCAGAACCCGACCATGGGGGAGGAATGGCGGCGCGGCTGGCATCCGGAGATGATGCCGTCGGCGCGGGCGCGTGAGCGCATCCTGGTGGTGGGCGGCGGACCTGCGGGGCTCGAGGCGGCGCGCGCCCTGGGACAGGCCGGCCACGAGGTGATGCTCGCGGAGGCGGGCGATGAATGGGGCGGCCGCGTCGCGCGAGAGTGCAGGCTCCCCAGCCTTTCAAGCTGGGGGCGCGTGCGCGACTGGCGGCTCGGCCAGATCCACAAGCTCTCGAACGTCTCGCTGTTCCTCGGAAGCGCCATGAGTGCGGAGGATGCGCTGGGCGCCGAGGCCACCCACATCGTGCTGGCCACGGGCAGCCGCTGGCGCGCCGACGGCCGGGGGCGCAGCCTCCATGCGCCCGTTCCGGGCATCGGGGCGGCGAAGGTCCTGACGCCCGACGACCTGATGGCGGAGGGGCTCGCGCGGGTCTCCGGCGCGGTCGTGATTTACGACGACGACTATTACTACATGGGCGGTGTGCTGGCGGAGCTCTGCGCCGTGGCGGGTCTTGAGACGGCCTATGTGACGCCGCTCGCCGAGGCCTCGGCCTGGACCAACAACACCATGGAGCAGAGCCGCATCCAGGCGCGGCTTCTGGAGATCGGCGTGAGGATCGTTCCGCATCGCGTCCCCATGGCGGTCGGCGCATCGGAGCTAGAGCTTGCCTGCGTCTATACGGGCAAGCGCGAGACCTTGCCTTGCGCGACCTTCCTGCCCGTGACCATGCGCATGCCGGAGGAGGGCCTGTGGCAGTCCTTGCAGGAGCGCGAGGCCGAATGGGCCGATCATGGCGTCGAGACGGTCCGGCGCATCGGCGATTGCCTCGGGCCGGGCACCATCGCGGCGGCGGTCTTCGCCGGTCACCGCTATGCGCGAGAGTTCGGCCAGGAGATCGACCCGGACGTGACGCCCTTCCGGCGCGAGGCCATCATCGCGCCGATTTAGGCTTAGACGCGAAAGCACCATCTCTCTCGCTCAATCGTCATTGCCGGGCTTGACCCGGCAATCCAGGAACCTAGGTCACATCGCTACTGGATGCCCGGCGCAAGGCCGGGCATGACGGAGGTAGGGGACGGCGCTAGCACGCCCTTCGTTTGATGAGAGGAGGGAATTGAACCCCTCCTCGTCATTCCTGCGAAAGCAGGAATCCAATGGTGAGTCTCCATGAGCTGCACCGCTTCATTGGATGCCAGCCTTCGCTGGCATGACGAGTTGAGCGTTCTCGAGCGGTAGGGTGGGTTAGGCGCGGAAGCGCCGTGACCCACCGCAGGGCGTTGGTCGGCGGGTTACGCCTTCGGCTAACCCGCCCTACGGCGCTGGAGCAGATTCCGGAAAAGTGTTATCCCCGCCCGGACGAAAGGGAGCTTTCCATGCAGGGCATAGGTGCGCACAGCGAATACGGCACGCTTCGCGAGGTGGTGGTCGGCAGCGCCGAGGGCCTGTCGCTTCCGCCCTTCTCGAAGGACCTGTCGCATTACAACGAGGAGCTGCGCGCGGCGCTGCTCGCCAATCCGGGGAAGCCGCTCGATATCCGGAAGAATTTTCCGCAGCGCTGGGAGCGCACCGTCGAGCAGATGGAAGGGGTCGCTGCGACCTACGAGAAGAACGGCATCACCGTGCATCGCCTGAGGCCGTACACGGAGGAGGAGCGCCGCTTCCTTGCCGACCTGCAGCCCGGCGCCTCGCAGCTCTATCCGGCCGATCCCGTCTTCATCATCGGCAAGCACTATATCGAGATCTCGATCCGTCGCGCCTACCGCCGCAAGGAGGTGTTCCCCTTGCGCGACCTGATGCTGCCGATGATCGAGGCCGACCCGGAGGCCCATTACGTGGCGATGCCACCGTCGCGGCCCTGGACGCCGGCGGGCGAGGGGCCGGGCCCGTTTCTCGAGGGCGGCGACATTCTGATCCTCGGAAACGACATCATTGTCGGGCAGGGCGAGCTCTGCTCCAACGCGGCGGGCATCGCGTGGCTCAGGCGCTATATCGAGCGCTGGGGCTACCGCGTGCACGCCATGCCCATCAGGGGGCCGATCCTGCATGCGCTGGGCGTCATGTGCCTGCTCCGCGAGGGCCTGCTCATGGCGTATCTCCCGGCGCTTGCCGAGGGCCTGCCCGAACCGCTGAAAGGTTGGGAGGTGATCGAGATCACGCGCGAGGAGATGGACGCGCATGCGACGGTAGGCGTGAGCCTCGACGAAAGACGCTACATGATCGACCCGCGCTTCAACCGCATCATGGACGAGCTCGGAAGGCGAGGCGTCGAGCCCGTGCCGACGCCGTGTGACGCCATCGGCTTCTGGGGCGGCGCCATCCGCTGCATCACGCTGCCCGTCCGCCGCGACGCGTGAACGATATCCGGGCACCCGCCGGGAGGATCGGCGCGTCACTTGCGGGCGGGCTTGGGCGGGGCGTGCCGCAGGGGCCGACGCGCCGCCTCATCCGCGCCTTCATCCACTTCTTCTCCTATCACCTGTTCCTGAAGCGGGAGGACGTGCGCCGGACGAGGGCCGCGGGCTTCCGGCTCAAGGTCGGCCCACGCGTCTTCCATCCGCGCATTTTCGTCACCAGCCAGTTCTTCGCGGGCTTCCTCGACGGATTGGATCTCGAGGGGCTGCAGGTCGCCGACGTCGGGACGGGGAGCGGCATCCTGGCGCTGGCGGCAGCGCGCGCCGGCGCGGCGAGGGTGACGGCCATCGACATCAACCCCGACGCTGTCGCGACCGCGGCGGAGAATGCGGAGGCCAATGGCTTCGGCGCGCGGATCGAGGCCGTCCGGTCCGATCTCCTGTCGGCGCTGCCGGAAGGCCCGCTTTTCGACGTGATCCTCTCGAGCCCGCCCTCCTTTCCGGGCGAGCCCAGGGACATGGCGGACCGCGCCTGGCACGCCGGGCCCAACTATCGCGACATCGCCGCGCTGTTCCGGCAGGCGCGCGCCCGGCTGAAGCCCGGCGGGCGGATGTACGTGCTCTTCTCGAGCGACTCCGACCTCGATCTCCTGGGCCGCCTCATCGCAGACGCCGGCTTTTCCGCCAGCCTTGCCGCCGAGCGCTCGATCGGCTTCGAGACCTTTCCGCTCTACAAGCTCAAGCTCAGCTGACGGTCGCAACTCCTCGCTCGCCTTTAGCGTGCATTCATGCCTAGACTGCCCTCCAGGCTGATCGGGGGCGTGCATGCGATTGCTGGCGTCGTGCGGGCGAACCGCCGGGGTGCTTCTTCTACCGTTTCTTTTGTCTTGGCCTGCGCAGGCGGGGACCCGCAGCTCGTACGCCGAGGCCGAATGCCCGGTCGTCATGCGCTCGTCGAGGGACATCGCATGCGGCACGCTCACCGTCCCCGAACGCTGGGACCGCGAGACCGGTAAGGCATTCCGCCTTCCGATCGTCACCTTCCACGCGGATCGCGGGATTGAGAAGGATCCCGTGCTGGTCTTCCTGGGAGGTCCGGGAGAAAGCGGGCCGGCTACATCGGAGCAGGCGTATGTCGACCTGCGTGCGTTACTTCTGAAGTTCTTTTCGGACCGCAGGGTGATAATTCTCGAGACGCGCGGCGCCGGCGGCAGCGAACCCCATTTCGGCTGCCCGGAACTCGAAGACCCGCTACTCTGGGCAGGAGCCGCCGAAGCAATCTCCGCTCTGGACAAGGCGAGAGAACTGGTCTGGCGAAAGATCGAAGAGTGTGCGGCTAGCCTTGTCGAGAACGGGCTGAGCCCAGATGTCATCAACCGCCATCAGGTGTCAGGCGATGCCAAGGCGCTTGTCGATACACTTGGTCTCAAGAGCGTCGTGCTGTTCGGTGTTTCTTACGGGACAGCGTTTGCCTTGACCACGCTTGGGGATCATCCCGACATCGCCTCCGCGATGATTCTGGATTCGGTCGTGCCGCCGGAAGTCTCCGCCACGCGGCGGATGGTCGAAGCGATGCAGGCCGCGTTCTCCAGGATCTTCGATATGTGCGACACGGACCAGAGATGCAAAAACGTCTATCCGCGCTTCCGGGAGGACTTCACCGCTCTGGTCGAGAAACTGGATACCAATCCAAAGATCGTGGAACTGGTCCCGACCGGCCATGACCACAAGGTCTTCGTTCGCATCGACGGGGTAACCCTGGTCCATATCTTGAAGAGGGTCCTATCGTTCAACGGCGTGGCCTTCAAGCTGCCCGGTTTGGTCAAGTCGCTCGGCGACGACTCGGACGAGGTCTACAAGTCTATCGTCGACCTCTGGATAGCTACGGAAGAATTCGATGCCACGCCCGTTCTCCTCTCAGGACATTGCTTCGATTATTCCGATGACGACCCCGGCAAGTTTCTTTCCTCTATGGAGGATGTCCTGCCTCTGTTGCGCAGCTATATAAGATTCGATGCGGAGCATAACGTTTGTGCGAGATGGCCAGCGGGCCGTGCTCCGGCTTCTGCGCGTAGGCCGGTTGTCAGCTCCGTGCCAACATTGATTCTGCAAGGCGGCATCGATCCCCTGACGTCGCAGCGCGCCGCGGAGCGGGTAGCGAAAAGCCTGTCTCGCTCGCACCTGTTCATTTTTCCCCGTGCCGGTCACTCGCTTGTCGTTCAGGAGCGATGTGCTCCGGAACTCGCGAGGCAATTTTTGGCTGACCCCTTGCAACGTCCCGACCCTGCTTGCCTGAGGACAGCCACGCCCACCGTCTATTTCGAGTAGGCTGGCCGGATCGGCCTTCGTGGTCACCATGAGAACATTGACGCGCACACTGGACAGGAAGGGCACGCATGGGTCTCGATCTCGTTCCGATGGGACGGCCGAAGCCGGAGCACGTCGGGGAATGGCAGCATCTGATGGAGCCGCTCTATCGCGGGGAAGAAGAATCCGATGAACAGGGCGAACGCCGCAACGCCATATCGATCCTGCCCTATGAGGCCGTCGGCGCGCCGCGAGTGGGCGAGGACCCGGAAGCCGACCGGTGGGCTCTGAGCACCCGGGATCCGGACAGCGCGCAGACCGACAAGGAGCGGCTCGATGATCTCGAGGGCTTCTATGTCCTGAGGCTCGTGAAGGACTGTGACGGGTTGCCGAACTATACCCACGCAGGAATGTATGACGGCGTCGACGAGACCTGCTTCCGGGGCGCGTTTCTCAATTTCTGCGAGGACATTCTTGACAAGGGTCTGCTCGATCGCGCCTGGACTCCGGTGATGCGGCCGACGGAGGCGGTCGAGTATGGAACCGCGCTGAGCAAGGCGGCGGACGAGGCCGAGGCGCGCGGTGAGATTGGGAAAAGCTGGTTGCGGTCGCTTCTCAAGCGGCGTTCCGATGATATGTCGTTTCAGGAAAAGATCGACATCCTCCGGTCCGCCGGGCGCTGGTATGTCTTCTGGGGAAAGCTCGGCCATCCCATCAACGCCTGGTTCTAGAGCGCTATCCGATCAGATTGAACGAGCGGTGGATCGCCTGATCCCGACGGATCGGAAACGGCTCTAGAACTTCACTGTCGACATGACGGCGCGGTGGTCGGAAGGCCACGGCGTGACCACGATGTCGGCTTCGGGTGCCTTCTCGCCCACGATCGCCGCGCGCTCGACCTTCAGGTTCTTGGCCCGCGCGAACACGAAGTCGATACGGTCGTGGTGGTCTTCCGGATCCTTGGGATCGGAGGTTGGCGTCCAGGTGAAGGCGGGCCGGGCCGTCTCGTCCGGAAAAGCCACGCGGAAGACGTCTATGAAGCCCTTGCCCTCGATCGCGAGCGTGGTCGGAAAGCGCACGGCGACGGGCTGGCTGCCGGCCTTCACCGCGCGCTCCGTCCAGTCGCGGTGCGAAGGCTCGTTGAAGTCGCCGAAAATGAAGGCGGCATCGGCGCCCTCGGCGGCCTGGAGGTCGTCGAACAGGAGCTTGAGCGCCGGCCCGCGCGTCTCTTCTGCGAAGCGGACCGCCTCGGCCTCGGTCTTGATGAAGGGCGCGGCGCCATACTCGATGCCGAGCAGCTGATAAGGCTGATAGGGAGAATCGTCGAGGTGGACGTTGAAGGCATAGACGGTGCGTCCATTGACGTCGATCGGCACGCCGAGATCGTTGGGAGTTGCCTTG
>JBFXDI010000117.1:0-11965 GCA_050181295.1 Parvibaculaceae bacterium
AGATCATCCTCGCCCTGTTCCTGACCCAGTCCGGCACGAAGACGGTGCCACGGCTCCTCTGGGAGCAACTTCAGCAGCAGATGAGCCCTGTCGTCGCGTCGGCTACGGTGGTGATCCTGCTCATCACGATGGCGCTCATTCTGGCGGCGGCCCTGATCGCGCGCCGGTCCGAAGCGGCCAAGCCGGGAGCTGCAGCATGAAGCAGCCGGCCGAGGAAGCAGGTCGCCCCGCACCCACGGTGAAAGCGAAACCCGGCGCCGCCGTGTCGATCGTCGGCGTCGAGAAGAGCTACGGCCCCGTGACGGCGCTGCACCCGACGACGTTCGAAATCGGTTCGGGCGAGTTCTTCGCGATCATCGGCCCGAGCGGCTCCGGCAAGTCCACATTGCTCGGAGCCATCGCAGGGTTCATCGCGCCTTCCGCCGGCCAGATCCTCGTCAACGATGTCGATCTGCTCGGCCACCCTCCCTACGACCGCAACATCGGGATGGTGTTCCAGAACTACTCGCTCTTTCCCCACATGACGGTCGGGGAGAACATCTCCTTCCCGCTGAAGATGCGGCGCATGCCCAAGGTGGAGATCGCCGCCCGCGTGAAACGCATCCTCGAGATGGTGCGGCTTTCGGATTTCGCCGACCGCCGCCCGGTCCAGCTTTCCGGTGGCCAGCAACAGCGGGTGGCGCTCGCCAGAGCCGCTGTCTACGACCCATTGCTCCTTCTCATGGATGAGCCCCTCGGCGCGCTCGACAAGAATCTGCGCGAGGAGATGCAGGAAGAGATCAAGCGCTTCCAGTCCGCGATCGGCGCAACGGTGGTTTACGTCACGCATGACCAGCACGAGGCGGCAAGCATGGCGGACCGCATCGCCATCATGAACGCCGGCCGGTTCGTGCAAATAGGAACGCCGCGCCAGCTCTACGAGGCGCCGCGCAACGTGTTCGTGGCGAGCTTTCTTGGCGAATCCAATATTCTCCCCGTCTCCTCCATCGCGCGGGACGAGGGTGAAATCTGTCTCGCGCGCACCCGCGACGGTCTCACCATACGGGCCGCCGCGCCAGAGCGCCCGGCAGGAGGCGTCGCGCTGTCGATACGGCCCGAGAATGTCGAGATCGACACCGCTGGCGCGGGCGCGGAGAACCGCATGAAGGGCGAGGTCGTCGATGCCGTCTACACGGCTGGCACCGTGCGGTATCGCGTGAAGATCGGCTCCGAGACCACGCTGATCGTGCGGGTGCCTTCCCGCCATGGAATCCGGCTGCTCGAGCCTGGAGAGATGGTGCGGGTCGCCTGGAAGGCCAGCGACACGCTGGTCGTGACGGAGAGCTGACGGCATGGGCAACCTCGCTGGCCGCATCGCGATCGTCACCGGCGCCGGCTCGGGCATAGGCCGCGCCACCGCCCTGCTGATGGCCGAGCGCGGCGCCGCCGTCGTCGTCCAGGACATCAATGCACCCGGCGCGACGGAAACGGCTGAGGCGATTGGAAGGATCGGGGGCAAGGCGCTGGTCGATGTATCAGACATCGCCGTCGTAGCGGACTGCCGCCGGCTGGTCGAGCGAACGGAGGAGGCCTTCGGCAAGGTCGACATCCTCGTGAACAATGCCGGGATCGGCATCGACAACGTCATCGAGGATACGACCGAAGCGGCCTTCGACCGCATGATGGCGGTGCACGTGAAGGGCTCTTTCTTCTGCGCTCAGGCCGCCGCCGCCGGCATGAAGCGCCGCCGCTATGGCCGCATCGTGAACACTTCCTCGCGCTGGGCCATGGCAGGCCACGAGAGGGCCTCCGACTATATCGCGGCGAAGTCCGCCATCCTCGGCCTCACCAAGGCCTGGGCGAAGGAGCTCGCGCCCTTCGGCATCACGGTCAACGCCATCGCGCCCGGAGGCGTGATCACGGCGATGGTGATGCAGACATTGGGCGAAGCGGGCATCGCCGCCGAAGCGGCGCTGGTGCCGCTAGGACGCTGGGCGGAACCTCGCGAGATGGCCTACACGACCGCCTTCCTGGCGTCGGACGAGGCGGCATTCATTACCGGCCAGGTCATCAGTCCGAACGGTGGCAAGACGGTGGTTGGCTTCTGATGGTGGGAGGAAAAATGGCTGAATTCGATGGCAAGGTGGCCGTCATCACGGGCGCGGCTCGCGGCATGGGCGAAGCGCACGCGCGTCTTCTGGCCTCGCGCGGGGCAACCGTCGTGGTGCAGGACATCCTGGGCGAGCTTGCGGGTAAGACGGCGGCCAGCATCCGCGAGGCCGGCGGCAAGGCCGAAGCCATGGCTTGCGACATCACGGACATTCCGGTGCTGAAGGAGCGCCTGCTCGACGCCGAGCGCCGTCTCGGGTCCATCGACATCCTCATCAACAATGCCGGCATCGGCAGCGAGGAGACGATCGAGCACATCGACGAGAAGCAGTTCGACCGGATGTTCGCCGTTCACGTCAAGGGCGCCTTCTTCGCCACGCAGGCCGTGGTGCCCGGCATGAAGGCGCGGCGGCGCGGCAAGATCATCAACATCTCGTCCATCTGGGGAATGGTCGCCCATCCCTACGCTTCCGACTACTGCGCGGCCAAGGCGGCGCTGCTCGGGCTGACGAAGGCCTGGGCGAAGGAGTTCGCGCCCTGGAACATCCACGTGAACGCCATCGCGCCGGGAGGCGTGATCACGGAGATGGTGCTGTCGCAGCCGGACGTCGAGAAACGCATGGCCGACAAGGTCAAGCGCGTGCCGCTCGGCCGCTATGCCGATCCGGGAGAAATCTCGCACTCCGTGGCGTTTCTCGCTTCCTCCGAATCCGACTTCATAACCGGCCAGCTCATCAGCCCCAACGGGGGCGAGACCATCGTGGGCATCTAACAAACCCGCCCTTTCACTGCAGGAGTAAGACAGCATGCATCTCGGCCTTTTCAATCTGATGACCCAGCGCGATCGCCACGGCGGACCGCAGATCATCGAAGACACGATGGCGATGATCCGGCTTTCCGAGGATATCGGCTTCGAAACCGCCTGGTTCGCCGAGCACCATTTCTCCAACTACAGCATGTGCGTCTCGCCCTTGGTGATGGCGGCGCATGTCGCGGCGGCCACGCGGCGTATCAAGCTGGGCATGGCCGTGCTCGTGCTGCCGCTCTACCACCCCGTGCGGATGGTCGAGGAGATCGGTCTGGTGGACCAGCTCAGCGACGGAAGGCTGGTGATCGGCATCGGGACTGGATACCAGCGTTTCGAGTTCGCCAAGTTCGGCGAGGAGCTGGATGAGCGGCTCGAGCGCAGCCTGGAGCTGGCGGAGATCATGGAGCGGTCGTTCCGGGACGAGTCGCTCTCCTTCTCAGGCAAATACTACAACGTTGACGATGTGCCGCGGTGCACGCGGACGCTGAACAACCGCAGGCCGGAGGTTTATGTCACGGGCGGCCAGCCAGAGATGATCGCCATGGGCGTGAAGTACGGCTGGATCCCGTTCGTCACCGTCGGCGCCCAGGGCCACGCGGCGCTCGTCAACCAGCGCGACTACACCGCATCACAATATGCCAAGGCGGGTGGCGACGCGGCCAAGATGCCTTTCGCCGTGCAACGCTACGTCTATGTCACCGACAGCAAGGAAGATGCCCTCGATGCCGCCGAGCGCATTCTCTATGTGAACAGGCTCGCCCTCAGCATGCGGTTCAACTATCAGGAGCTGGACGGACCATTGCTGAGGCCCCTCCCCTTCAAGGACGAACCGACGCCGGAGCAGGTGGTCGACAACGTGATCATCGGCGATGCGCACCATTGCGCCCAGCGGATGGTTGAAGCCGTCCGCACGCTCAATCCGATGCACTGGAGCTGCTTCATGCAGTTCGGCGGCATGGACGGAAAGCGCGCGCTCCGCTCTCTCGAGCGTTTCGGAAACGAAGTCATCCCGCTCGTCGAGCGCGAGCTGGGGCACAAGATCTCCGAAGGGGGACCGCGGGTCGTCGCTCGAAGGGCTTAAGCCCCGACGACGACGAGCCTCAGGCCAGACTCCCTGCCCACGGCGTCAAACCACCCACCATCGCTCGATGATCTTGCGGCCATCGAAGCCTCGTTGGTTCGAGAGCTTGCCGTGGGCAATCTTCTTGTTTCGCGCCAGCACATCGTTTGCGAAACAAGGCACCAGGACGCCGCCGACGTCGCGGATCAGGCTCTGCATTTCCGCATACATCTCGAGCCGCTTCGCCTCGTTAAGCTCGGCGCGCGCCGCGAGCAGCAGCGCATCGAAGCGATCGTTGTGCCAGGCGGTGGCGTTGTATTCCGACTTCGAGTAGTAGCCGGCCGAGAGCATGAAGTCCTCGGTCGGATAGCCGGCCCAGTAGGATGCGCACCAGGGTTTCTTGTTCCAGACTTCCGACCAGTAACCGTCATTGGGCTCGCGCACCACATTGATCTCGATGCCGGCGGCGCGGGCCTGCTCCTTGAAGAGAAGCGCCGTGTCCACCGCACCGGTGAAGGCAGCGTTGGCGGCGCTCAGGTCCACCTTGAGCTCGCTCAGTCCCGCCTGCTTCAGGTAGAACTTCGCCTTGTCCGGATCGTAGGTCCGCTGCTCGAGACCGGCTGCGTAATAGCGATAGCTCGGTCCGATCGGCGAGTCGTTTCCGACGCGCCCGCGGCCGCGAAGGATGGTCTTGAGCATCGCCTCGCGATCGACGGCATACTTGAGAGCCAGGCGCACGTTGTTGTCGTCAAAGGGCGCCACGTTCATCCGCATCGGAAAATCGTAGTGGAGCGGGCCGCTGGTCTCCTCGACCACCATTTCGCTGCGCGAGGACAGCACTTCGGCGAGCCTCGCGTCCACGCTGTCGATGGCGTCGACCTCGCCCGTGAGGAGCGCGTTGGAACGGGCCGCGGTGTCGTGGATCGCAAGCACCTCGGCTTCATCCACATGCGCGCGGTCGGAGCGCCAGTAGTTCGCGAACTTCTCCACCCTTGCCCGCACGCCCGGCTCAAACTCCTTGAGCGTGTAACCGCCACTACCGGCCTTGGAGCCCCAGTCGAGCGAGCCATCCTCGGTAGCCGGATAGATGCCGAAGCATTCCACGCTGACATTGAACGGGAAGTCGGCATTGCCATCGGACAGGCTGACGACGAGCGTGTGGTCGTCGTCGACCTTGATCTCCGTGATCGGGGCGATGACCTGCTTCACGACGGTCTTGGCGCCCTCCTTGCGGTGGTAGTTGATGGTGGCCGCCACATCCTTGGCGGTCAGTGTCTTGCCGTTGTGGAACTCGACGCCCTTGCGAAGTTTGAAAGTCCACACCTTGGCGTCGCGGGATGCCTCCCAGGACTCGGCGATGCAAGGGGCAAGCTTTCCGTCCGTATCGATCTCGGTCAGCGAGTTGGTGACGGCGAAGGCCGTCACCACCTGAAAGCCGTTCTCCAGCGTGTGCGGGTCGAGCGTGTCGGTGGTGGAGCCATGCCCCATGCCGAGGCGAAGCTTTCCACCTTTGCGCGGCTCGTCCGCCCGTACGGGGGAAGAGAGTGCGGCGAGGCCGGTGCCGGCCATGGCGGCCACGGCCACGGACGACTTGAGGAATGTCCGGCGATCCGGGTTGCCGGTCCCGGCACGGCACTTCGGAAGATCGGGGCTCCGCATGGCTCGCACTCCGCGTGAGAGGATGGTTCTGCGCCCCTCAAGCCTAGGGCACGCTTGGCGGACTCAACAATTTCGCTCGTTCTGCGCTGGATTTCGCAAGCCTTCGCTCTTCCTGCGTCAGGCGTGCCGTCTCCCGTGAGCCGATGGCTGGGGCTTGCCCTTGGGGCCCAGCCGCACACCCGCCCTGAGCCGTCGGTACTCGACCTGACTCAGATCGCAAGGATGCGCGCCGGGCGCCGCGACCATCACCACCTCTTGCGCCAGCGGCTCGAAGTCGGCCCGGAAGTGGTTGGTGCTCTTGAGCGCGACGATCGCCTGGCGGCGAATGTCTATCCCCAGGATCTCCACCATGGCACGGTCGAGGCACTGGGTTCGCACCGAGGCCACGATCACGCGCACCTCGGACCTCGGATCGACGACCCGGAGGAGCGCCATGGGCCCCAGGTTGACCTCCAGATCGCCCGTGACCGCACCCCGGCAGTGGACGAGGCCGTCCGACAGATTTTCCACCAGAAAGCTGGCGGTCATCGGCCCGTCCGAACCGTATCGTCCACCCAAGGAAAGCTCGATCGTGGCACCGACCCCTGCCTTGTGCGCGGTCTGTGAGGCCTCGGCGTCCCAGAGCAGCGCCGCGAGAGCATCCCTGGCGCCTTTCTCTATCAAGGTCCGCAGGAGTCGTGGTTCGTCGGCCGAGGCGCCCGCGCCGGCATTGTCCTGCACGTCGCCGAGCAGGATAGGACTGCCGGGCCGGCCCCGCGCCATTGCAAGCTCCACGGCTTCCTCGCAAGGAAGCAGCCGGTGGACGAAGGCCGCCTCGGCCGCAAGCGCGGTTGCCTCGAGGCGCTTGACGACGGCTGTCGTCGCGTCGAGGTCGCGGCCGTAGACGACGAAGGCTCCGCCGCAATGCTCGATATCGGCGGCCGGGAAGCCTAGCGCACAGTCCGCGCTCGCGATGCCTCCAGCCTCCAGCGTCGGCAGGAGCGCGAAGAGGCCGCTCGCAGGCCAGTCGTTGGTCGACTGGGCGTGCAGCGCCACGAGATAGGGAAACTGCCAGAAACCCTTGTGAAAGGGGCTAGGGTCCGCGAGCAGGTCGCGCATGAGGCCCTGGGCGCGCCGGCCGGTCTCCGCCAGATCGATATGCGGATAGGTGCGGTAGATCGTCATCGCGCTCGCAAGCTCGACCATGCGGGGCGTGATGTTCGCGTGGTAGTCGAGCGCAAGGACAACGGGCATGTCGGGCCCGACAATCGCCCGCACCCTGCGCAGGAGCTCGCCCTCCCCGTCCTCATGGCTTTCCGTCACCATCGCGCCGTGCAGGTCGAGAAACACGCCGTCCAGCGGGCCCAAAGCCTCGATGCCTTCGCAGATCATGCCGGCGATCCTCTCGAAGGCGTCGTCGCTCACCGGCCCGCTCGGCTCCGCGCAGGTCCAGACGAGCGGCCGGAGGTCCCAATCCGCCGCAGCGGAGATGAACCCGCCGATCGGAATGTTCAGGGGAGCGAGTGTTCGGAAGATGCTGTCGCCATGCACCATGGCGGGCCAGAGACTGTCAGTCGTGAAGCTCTCGTAGGGCGTGTCGAAGGGAGCGAAAGTATTTGTTTCGTGGTGGAACCCGGCGATAGCGATGCGGAGGCGAGACGGCATGGCGGCATCCTTGCGGAAGGCGGCAAGTACCCATAGTCGCCCAGGGCTTCGCGAGGCCGCAATTTCGCAATAGGCCGCCAGCGTTCGCAGAGGCTGCGTCACGGCGCGAAGGGCCTGCCGGGACAGGCCTGTGCCTAGATGGGTGGGGCCACCAGATAGTTGAAAGCTGTCGAGGGACCGAATTTCAGCCGGCTCCGGATCTCCGGGCGGATCTCGGAACTCTCGAAGGGAAACACGCCGGTCCCGCGAACAACCGAGCGCAGGTCGGGATCGGCGCCGAGATACTCGTACACGATGTAGCCGGAGAAGGGCTGGCGCGCCGGTCCACTCGAGACGCCGGACGAAACCCCGGTGAGGAGGTCGATGGCCGAGCGGTAGGAAGGATAGAGCACCACCAGGCAAAGGTTCGATTGCAGGGTGCGGCTCGCATAGAGGAAGTAGATGCGGTCCCCGATGCAGGCGGCCTGCCCCTCGAACTTGGACGTGATGAGACGGCCGGTCGTGCCGTCGGTCCGCAGCCGTTCCACGCCCTTGCTGTAGAAGGCGCCCGACCTCTCCTCGAGGCTCGACACGCTGCGGATGATCATGCCGTCGCAGATCGGCGAGGTATAATAGGAATAGTAGTAGCCGGCGAAGCGGCGCAGGCGGCCATGGCACTCGCGCGCCGCGTCCTCGACGTCCAGAGCGGCCGTGAAATGCTGCGGCTTGGGTTCGGCCTCGGTCTCCCTCGCAAGCAGCGCGGAAAAATCCGCCGGCGCGCGCAGGATGTCGGTCTCGCCGATGCCAAAATGCTCGCAGATGCGCCTCAGCGTGCTGCGTGACGGGAAGTGAGCGCCGCTCAGGTACTTGTTGAACTGCTGCCGGTTGATCCCGATCTCGCGGCAGACTTCCGCGATGGAGCGTTCCTGTTCGCAGAGCTTCCGCAGGTTGCGGGAGAAGGCGCCGCCGATATCGGGAACGATTGTCATGGTCGCGACTGCCTGCGGACAGGCCCTTTGAGCGGTGGCCGGCGTTGCTGCGCAGCAGGAAGAATACCGCTTAGGACAGGCTGCGCTCCGGCGTGATATTGAGCCACAGCAGGCCCCAAAGGCCAAGCCCGCATTGGATTTGCGCCGCCTTTTGAACTAGTCTTGTCTGGTCCGCAGCGAATTTGGCCGAAGGCCGCACCGGCGGCCCAATCCTTCAGCCGGTCCTCCAATAGCCTTCCGATGAACCACCTAGATAGAACATGTCCGTTGCCGTCCCACCGGCGTACAGGCGGGAATCGGCGAGGCGCATGATGATCAGGAAGCCTGGCGCTGCCGGAGGCTCCAAGAAGAGTTCTCCTCAAAAGCCGATGCATGGAAAGGAAAGCGCGCGCACCGAAAGTGCGGTGCGGCGCGAGCCGCCGCCATCGATCGGCCCGCGGCTCAAGCAATACCGGCTCAAGGAAAACCTCACGCTCAACGATCTCCAGAACCTGACAGGGATCTCGAAATCCATGCTTTCCCAGATCGAGCGCGGTGCGGTGAACCCCACCTTCGCCCGCGTGTGGCACCTGACCAAGTCGCTCGGGATCGGCGTCGGGGAGCTTCTCGGTGAGGCGAGATCGGGCATGGAGAAGGTCCGCACCTACGAGCATCTGAAGGCCCATTCCGTGCCCGTCATCTCCAGCTCGGATGGCCTCTGCAAGACGCGCATCCTGTCGCCCATCCGGCAGGCGCTGCCCGTTGAGTGGTACGAGATGATCCTGCAGCCGGGGGGTGCGATCCGCGCCAACGCGCATGGCAACGGCGCCTGGGAGCATCAGATGGTCATTTCCGGCCAGCTCGTCATCGAGATCGGCGACAGCGAAGTCGTGCTGGGGCCGGGCGACACGATACGCTACCTGGCCGAGCAGCCGCACGGAGCCCGCAATGATGGAACCGTGGAGGCCCGAACGCTTCTCGTCGTCGTGTCGCTGCAGGAGCTCGGAGCCCTCGGCGTCTGATAAAGAGTGCTCCGCTCCAGTCTCGATCGCCTCACAGCTCATAGCCGTTCAGGTGCATGTCGTAGCGGACGAGGCCCGAGCGGAGCGCGAGCTTGCCGTAGAGCGCATGCGCCGCCTCGTTGTCCGCCTCTGTCATCCAGTAGATCTTGAGCCAGCCGGCTTCACGGCCGATCTCCGCTAATCGCTCGATGAGCGCCGTTCCTATTCCCGAGCCGCGCACGGCCGGGTCGACGTAAAGATCGAGCAGGTAGGTGATCGAGCGCCTAGACCAGGAATAGGGGTGCGTGAGGTAGAGGACGAAGCCGATCCCCCGCCCGTCCCCGCCATCGGCGATGATGAGCTTCATCGGATGCTTCTGATCGCTGATGCAGTTCCAGACGTGATCGGGCGCGTCGGTGGCGCAGGGCTCGGGACCGGTCGCAACCAGCGCCAGGAACATCTCCTGCCAGCGCTCCTTGTCTCCCGGCTTTGGAGACCTCAAGACGAATGAAGCGCCTGTCCTTGTCATGCACCCTCCAACGGCCGGCCCAAGCTTGACGCCCAACCAGGCTCGGTCCAGTATAATGGAAAATTCCTTTATAGTGGAAAGGAAAACCAGCGAATGGCAGCCGGAGAGCCAGCGCCAATCTATATCTCGGGCGCCGCCGAGACGCCGCTCGGCAAGGTTATGGACCAAAGCGAGTTCTCCATGGTCGCCCTCGCCGCAAGAGAAGCGCTAGGGGAGGCCGGCCTGAAGTTCAAGGACGTGGACGCGCTCTTCACCAATTACATGGGTGAGGAGGGTTCGGTCCAGCTCGGCGAGTATCTCGGCATCCAGCCGCGCTATGCTGAATCCTCCGACATGGGAGGCGCCTCCTTCGAGTTCTTCATCCATCACGCGATGCTTGCCATCGCCGCCGGACATTGCGAGGTGGCGCTCATCGGCTATGCCTCCAGGCAGCGCAGCCGGCGGAATCGAAAACGCGCCGTGTCGGCCTCCGACGGCACGATCGGATCGCAGTTCGAGGCGCCCTACGGCATCCATTTCCCGATCGGCCACTATGCGCTGAGCGCTGCCCGCTACATGCACCAGTATGGGGTCAAGCCGGAACACCTGGCGCGCGTCGCCGTTTCGGCTCGCAAGTGGGCGGCGCTCAATCCGAAGGCCTGGGTGCGCGACCCGCTGAGCGTGGAGGACGTGCTCGCCTCGCCGCTGATCTGCGACCCCTTGCGCAAGCTCGACTGCTGCCTCGTCACCGACGGCGGCGGCGCGGTTGTCGTGACCAGCCGCGAGCGGGCGCGCGACGCGGCCAAGCGACCGATCCGCATCCTTGGAGCCGGTGAATTGCACGTGCAGTGGCACGTGGCGCAATGTCCCGACCTCACCGTGACGCCCGGTGCGGCATCGGGGCGCGAGGCGTTCGGAAGGGCCGGCGTCGCCCCGGCCGATGTCGACGTCTTCCAGCCCTACGACAACTTCACGCATGCCGTCCTCCTCTATCTCGAGGATCTGGGCTTCTGCGGCAAGGGAGAGGCCGCTGATTTCGTCTGGGAGGGACGCCTCGATCCGGGCGGAAGCCTCCCGTCCATGACATCGGGCGGGGGCCTCTCCTACAACCATCCCGGCGCGCTCGGAATCCTGCTGCTGATCGAGGCGGTGCGGCAGCTGCGCGGCGAAGCCGGGGAGCGTCAGGTCCCGGACGCGGCGATTGCTGTTGCGCACGGAACCGGCGGCCTTGCATTCTCCACTGCCTCAACCGTGGTGCTCGCCCGTGACTAGTCAGCCCGACTACCCCTACGCCGAGTTCGCCGATCCTGTCACGGAGCCGTTCTGGCGAGCCTGCGCCGAGCATCGATTGATGGTTCAGCGCTGCGACGACTGTGGCCATCACCAGTTCTACCCCCGTCCGCTGTGCCTCTCGTGCGAATCCGCCCGCGTGGAATGGGTCGAGTCTAAAGGCCGCGGCACCGTCTATTCGGTGACCACCGTGCGCGTGCTGGTCACGGAAGAGCTCAAGCCCCCCTACCTGCTCGCACTCGTCGACCTCGACGAGGGCGTGCGCCTCCTCACCAACATCGTGGGCGAGACGGCCGCGATCGGCGACAGCGTGGAGCTGGACTGGCGAAGCCGCGAGGGATTGCCTCCGCTTCCCGTGTTCAAGGCGGCGCGCGGCAGATGAGCGTGGCGATTGAGGACAGTGTTGCGCTCATCCGCGATCTCGTCGCATTCCCGACCGTCTCTCGCGATCCGAACCGGGATCTCCTTCACTATGTCGAGGCGTTCCTGGCGCGACACGGCGTTTCGAGCGAGATCCTCTGGAACGAAGAGCGCACCAAGGGCAATCTCTGGGCGACGATTGGGCCGGCCGACCGGCCTGGCGTGATCCTTTCGGGGCACAGCGACGTGGTGCCCGTCGACGGGCAGGACTGGTCATCCGATCCGTTCGGCCTCCACGAGCAGGATGGATGCCTTTACGGGCGAGGCACCTGCGACATGAAGGGCTTCGTTGGCATCGCTCTATCGCTGGTGCCCGATCTAGTTCGGCGCGACCTCAAATGCCCGGTCCATCTCGCCATCTCCTATGACGAGGAGCTGGGCTGCAGCGGCGTCTGGGGCATGGCACGGCGGTTTGCCAGCCTGCCGGCCAGACCCGCCCTCTGCATCGTCGGCGAGCCGACGGGCATGCAGATGATCACGGGGCACAAGGGCGGCTCCTTCCACCGGATCACGGTCGAGGGCCTCGCCGCCCATTCGAGC
>JBFXDI010000118.1:0-11889 GCA_050181295.1 Parvibaculaceae bacterium
AGGCGCGCGGCGATGAGGCTGTGCGGATCGAGGACGCAGGCGGCGACGATGCCCGCGGCGGTATAGAGGCCGAGGCCCGCGATAAGGGTCGGCCGGCGCCCGAAGCGGTCCGACAGGGGGCCGTAGATGAGCTGGCCGAAGGCCAGGCCCAGGATATAGACCGAGATCGTCATCTGCATGGCGGCAGGCGTCGCACCCAGCGCACGCGCGGCGTCGGGAAGGGCGGGCACGAACATGTGCATGGCGAGCGTGCCGCTCAGCGTGATGAGGGCGAGGAGCCAGAGCGGAACCGTGCGCGCGGGCGGCCCGGTCACAGGCGCGTGCGAAGGGCCGGCGCTTTCCGGTCCGGTCACCGGAAATCACCGCGCGGAGAGGGAAGGGGAAGCAGGAGGAGCTCGAGCATCGCGACAGTCGCCAGTATTGGCACAGGGACGTAGCGCTGATAAGGCCGCTGGCCTCATGGCGGGCCTGCGGCCAGTGGCATATCGGCTTCGACGGCTATGAAGGTTCGCGAGGTCGTCGGCCATCACGCACTCCCCTACGACCGCCAGTCATCGACCAGGGTTGCCCCTCCTCGGAGCCGATGCTATTGACCGATCATCACCGTTGAAGTCCAATCCGATCCTGCGTCACCCTTCGGTGCCGGATATGCGCCACAGTTCAGCGCATGATAGGGCCTTCGGCCGCGCGGCCCATTGTTGATCGAGGAGAGTGCCTTTGTTCAGATGGCTCGCGGCCATGACCGAAGGGCGAGGGACAGGCAGTGCGCTTCGGGCGCTGGCGGCGCTTTGTCTCCTCATCCCCGCCGCGGCGCGCGCCGAGGGCGTCCCAAGCCTCGTCTTCGAGCCGCAGACCGGGCGGGTGCTGCTGGAAGAGCGCTCCTCGGAGCCTTGGCGCCCGGCCTCGCTCACCAAGCTGATGACCGCCTATCTGACGTTCTCGGCGCTCAAGGCGGGAACGCTGAAGCTCGACCAGAGGATCTCCGTCTCGGCGGAGGCCGAGAAGGTCGAGCCGAGCAAGATCGGCATGCCGGCCGGCAGCCAGATCAGCGTCGATCTCGCGCTCAAGTCGCTGCTCGTCTATTCCGCGAATGACATGGCCGTGGTGCTGGCCGAGGGCATCGCCGGCACGATGCCGAAGTTCGTGGAGGCGATGAACGCCGCGGCCAAGCGGTTCGGGATGAGCGGCACCTATTATGCCAATCCGCACGGCCTCAACGATCCGAGACAGGTCACGACCGCGCGCGACATCGGTGTGCTCGTGTCCCACATCATCCGCGAGTTTCCCGAATATTCCAGCTATTTTTCCGCGCCCTTCGTGCAGGTGGGCAAGCGCAAGCTCAGCAACCGCAATGCGCTGCTTCGCCAGATGCCCGCAGCCGACGGCATGAAGACGGGGTTCATATGCGACTCCGGCTACAATCTCGTCGGTTCCGCCACGCTCGAGGGACGCCGGCTCGTGGCGGTGGTCTTGGGGGCGAAGAGCGGCAAGGCACGTGCCGACCTGGCGCAGCTGCTGCTCGAATCCGGCGCCGCCGAGTTCGCCAGCGGCCTGGTGCAGGATCGCCCGCTGCTCGCCACGCTTCCGGATACGGCGGCCGGTACGAAGGAGCCCGAGAGCATGCGCGACACCGTATGCAAGGGCGCGGACCTGATCGCCTATGCCGACCCGCGCCAGATCGCTGGCTGGGGCGTGTCCTTCGGCCGCTATCCCACGGCCGACCGCGCGGACGCCGTCCTTTCCGGACGGCTGCTGGCGACGCGGAAGGTATTCATGGGCGGCGCGAGCGGCGTCATGAAGGTCCCGGGCACCAAGGATTTCGCCGCGGTCGTATGGTCCATGGAGCAGCCGACGACGCTGACGCTCTGCAACTACCTGCGCACCCGCCACGCCTATTGCGAGGTCGTGCCGCCGGAGACCTTCTCAGGGCTCTCCGCGCAGGCGATCCAAGAGGAAGAGGAGCAGCGCAAGGCGCTCGCCGCGGCGGCCGCCGCCAAGTCAAAGACAAAGGCGAGGAAGAAGCCCAAGCGGCCCGTCCAAGTGCCGCAGCCCGCCTCCGGCCAATAGCCGCCCTGCCGTCTCCATGCAGACCAGGCCCGCACTCGGCATCCTGTTCGCACTTGCCGCGGCGGGAGGCTATGGGTTCATGCCGCCTTTGGCGCGTGTCGGATTCGAGAACGGCGTTCCGACGTGGGAAAGCGCGCTCTGCCGCGCGGTGGCGATCCTCATCGCCTTCTCGGCGGTCGCCCTGTCGCTCAGGATGCCGCTCAAGGTGCCGAAGGGCTGCTGGCCGGCGCTCGCGGTGCTGTCGGTCTCAACACTGCTCGTCTCGCTCGGCTATCTGGCGTCGGTCGAGTTCATTCCGGTCGGGCTCGCCGTCATCATCTTCTACACCTATCCGGTGATCGTGCTCCTGGCGGCGCCCGTCCTCGAGGGCCAGCCGCTCGGCCTCTACAGGCTGGCCGTGGCGTGCCTGGCCTTCGGCGGCCTCGGCATCGCCATCGGGCCGAGCCTCGACAGCCTCGACATGCGCGGCATCCTGTTCGCGTTGCTGGCGGCTTTCACGGCGGCTGCCCAGCTCTTCTCGGGTCGCGCGCTTTCGGATCGCATGCAGCCGCTCGCCTTCGGGCTCGTGGCGCATCTCCTGATCTGGCCGTTCATGCTCGCCGCCGCGCTCTGGTGGAGCGGCGGAACGCTGCAGATCCTGCCGGGCGGGCCCGTCAATGCAACGGGCTATGCGGCGGTGCTGGGCCTGAGCGTGGTGTTCGTGGGCACCTATTTCCTGCACATGCGAAGCCTCAGCTTCGCGCCTGCCTCGACGGTCGCGCCATTCTTCAACCTGGAGCCGGTCACCACGATGGCGGTGGCGACGCTGATCCTCGGCGAACGGCTGTCGCCCAATCAATATGCGGGCGGAGCCATCGTTTTGACGGCGCTGGTGCTGGCGGGACTTGAAGGCTATGCGCGGCGCACCTGGCTCGCGCGGCAGGCCTGAACGCATGCGCGCGAACACCCGCTTCACGGCCATAAGGCTCAGGCTCGAGGCGCTGGAATTCAAAAGCCGCTGGGCCGCCGGCGTCTACGAATTCCTTCTCTTCGGATTCAAGCAGGGCTGGGCCTGCCTGTTCGGCGGCCTCCTGCTGGCGCTGCTGCTCCTGACCCATCTTTTCTATCCACGGCAGGCGCCGCTGGCGCGCTACGACTTTCTCGTCATTGCCTGCATCGGCCTGCAGGCGGGCATGCTGGCGGCGAAGCTCGAGACCTGGGAGGAGGCGCGGGTCATCCTCCTTTTCCACATCGTCGGCACGATCATGGAGATCTTCAAGACGGCGATGGGGTCCTGGATCTATCCGGAGGAGAGCCTCTTGCGCATCGGCGGCGTGCCGCTCTTCTCCGGCTTCATGTATGCCGCGGTCGGCTCCTACCTCGCGCGCGTCTGGCGCATCTTCGATTTTCGCTTCACGCGCCACCCGCCGCTCTGGGCAACCGCGCTGCTTGCTGCCGGGATCTACATCAATTTCTTCACGCACCACTATGTCGCGGACGTGCGCTGGCTGCTGATCGCGGCGGCCGTGGCGATGTTCGGAAGGACAATCGTGTGGTTCACGCCGTGGCGGGAGCCACGGCCCATGCCGCTCGTCCTGGGCTTCCTGCTCGTTGCGACGTTCATCTGGCTGGCGGAGAATCTCGGGACTTTCGCGCGCGCCTGGGTCTACCGGCATCAGGCGGGCGCCTGGACGCCCGTCATGCCCGAAAAGCTCACCGCGTGGTTCCTGCTGATGCTCATCTCCTATGTGCTGGTGAGCCTGGTGCATCGGCCGCAGGCCTTCACGCGCAGGCCCGCCACGCTGCCGGAGCCTGCTTCCCCATAGAAAAGTGCCAGCCCCTTCCGGGGCTGGCATGCCGCGCGTAACAGCTCATCAAGCCGGGATGACGGACACGATTTCGTGCGTGACCGGATCGACGATGATGATGGTGCCGTCTGCCATCACGAAGTAGTCGAAGCCTTCATACTGGGGAACGACCTCGATGATCTCCACCGGCAGTGGATGCAGGACGATCGTTCTAGGGACCGCGACGCCAATGGAAATGTTGAAGTCGACGTCCCGGACGCGCTCGACGTTCCTGGTGACGATCTTCTCCCTGATCACGGTCTTGTGCTCGGTCGTGACCTCCTTGCCCTTGGCCGCGTCCTTGCTCTTCTTGGTTTCGCCCTCGGCCGCGGCGGCGTTCTGGTCATCCTCGCCCTTGGCGCCGGTTTTCTGCTTCTTGGTGCCGGCCTGATCGGTGTCCTCCGCCTGCTGACCCTCCTGCTTCTTGTCCTTCCGCTCCTTGGCCTGCTTCTTGTTCATCTGGTTCTGCTCGCCAGAATCCTGCGAGGCCTTGTCGCCGGATCCCTGTTTCTCCATGGAATCCGCGGACTGGCCCTGCTCTCCCTGGCCCTGGGTCTTCATTTCGGTCTGGCCCTGCGTGTCCATCTGGCCTTGACCCTGCGTTTCCATCTGGCCCTGGCCTTGGGTCTCCATCTGGCCTTGAGCCGGCTGCTGCTTCAGATCAGAGCCAGCGCCGCCTTGGCCCTGACCGTCGTTTCCGCTCTGCGCAAGCGCGGTTCCTGCACCAAGCAAAAGCGCGGCCACACAGGCCGCCATTCTCAATGAGGTGGTCGTCATGGACGTCTCTCCTGCATATGGTTGCTTGGGCGGCCAACGTGCTGCCTGACCAAACGTTCCGGCAGGAGGGACGAGTTTCCGAAAAGAAGCGCCGCCAGGGCTTCACGGCAGGAGGACGAACTCCAAGAGAAGCGTCCGCTGGATCGAGCGGTTGTAGTTGTCGTCGGAAAGAACCGTCAGAACGACGCCGCCTTCGGGGCGGGGCCACGCGGCGATCGCCTCCATGTTGTCGATGGTGTGGCCCGGCCAGCGGGCTTCCAGGAGAAGCTCGCCCTCGGCAGGAGCGCCGGCTTCCAGGTCCTTCAGCTCGAAGCGGCGTATTGTCATGCCGAGCGAGAGGGGCGGGACGAAGCTCCGCTCCACCGTCACCATGGAGCGGCCTCCCGGCAGGATGGCGAGATCCGTCACCCGGTAGTCGCCGTGCCGCTTGAGCTTCAGGGGGACGGTGCGGCTGCCCTTCCACAGCCAGCCGCGCGTGTTGCCGTCGGGGTCGAAATGCGATTCCGAGACAGCGATGAGCCAGCCCTCGAAGGGAGCCTCGAAAAGCCGGCCAACCGCCTCCAGCTCGCCGTTTTCCGGGCCCTCGGAGATGGCCTTGGGCGAGGGAACAAGGCGCGGACGCGCGGCGAAGCCTTGTGCTCCGACGTCGTAGACCGCCACCCGCTCGTCCCTCTCGAACCCCACGATCAGCCGGCCGTCGATCCCTCCCGCGTCCCAGGGCGCCAGCGCCTCGGCATCGCGGTGGATCTTGCTGCGAGGCCGCTTGCCCTCGGCGTCGAGCAGGGGTGCGATGCGGGCCTTCGACAGACCCGTGATGGCGCCATCCTTGCGCTCGACCGTGGCGCCGAACCACCAGCCATCATCGCTCACGGCGACAAGGCGGGAGCCGTCCCCTGCCATCACCAGCCCGGAAAATCCTCCGAAGGCGGAATGCTCGCTCGCAAGCCGATAAGACCCCAGAAGCTTGAGCGTGCCGAACTCACGGACGGCAGGGTCGCGTGGGAAGAAGGGGATGGGGGTCAGGGAAACGGAGAGGTCTTCCGCGAGCCGCTGCTCGGCAAAGGCATCTGCCGACGAGGCGAGGACGAGAAAGCCCGCGAGCGCGGCGACGAGCCTCCTCACGCGGCGCGCCGGCGCCCGGATCCTCGGCGTGTCGGCGCATAGCCCTGCTCGTCGAAGAGCTCGGCGAGCTTCTCCGTCATGGCGCCGCCGAGCTCTTCCGCATCGACGATGGTGACGGCGCGCTTGTAGTAGCGGGTGACGTCATGGCCGATGCCGATGGCGATGAGCTCGACCGGGGAACGGTTCTCGATATCGGCGATGACCTGGCGGAGGTGGCGTTCCAGGTAGTTGCCGGAGTTGACCGAAAGGGTCGAGTCGTCGACCGGCGCGCCGTCTGAGATGACCATGAGGATGCGGCGCTGCTCGGAGCGGCCGAGCAGCCGGTTGTGCGCCCAGATCAGCGCCTCGCCGTCGATGTTCTCCTTGAGCAGGCCCTCGCGCATCATGAGGCCGAGATTGCGCCTGGCCCGCCGCCAGGGCATGTCGGCCGCCTTGTAGATGATGTGGCGGAGGTCGTTGAGGCGGCCGGGATTGGCGGACTTGCCTCCCGCGAGCCACTTCTCGCGCGCCTGGCCGCCCTTCCAGGCCCGGGTGGTGAAGCCGAGGATCTCGACCTTCACGTTGCAGCGCTCCAGCGTGCGCGCGAGGATGTCGGCGCAGGTCGCGGCGACCGTGATCGGCCGCCCGCGCATGGAGCCCGAATTGTCGAGGAGAAGGGTCACCACGGTGTCGCGGAAATCGGTGTCCTTCTCGACCTTGAAGGACAGGGGATGCAGCGGATCGGTCACGACCCGCGACAAGCGCGCCGCGTCGAGCAGACCTTCCTCGAGGTCGAAATCCCAGGAGCGGTTCTGCTTCGCCATGAGACGGCGCTGCAGCCGGTTGGCGAGCCGCGCGACCACGCCCTGGAGGCTCGCGAGCTGCTTGTCGAGATAGTTCCTGAGCCGCGTCAGCTCCTCGGCGTCACAAAGATTCTCCGCGGCGATGGTCTCGTCGAACTGGTTGGTGAAGACCCTGTAGAAGTCCTCGTTCGCCATGCTGCCGAAGGGAAGCTGCGGCCGCCACGGCTCCTCGCCGTCCTGGGGCTCTTCCGTCTCGAGATCCTCCGGCACGTCGTCGGAGTCGACGTCGGACGCATCCTGCATGGACTGCTCGGAGTCGGTGTCGCTGTCGCGCGATTCCTCGGAGGAGGAATCCTCGCCCTGCGGATCGCCCTGCTCCTGCTCTTCCGACTGGCCCTCGCCCTCCTCCTGCTCCTCGGAGGAGTCCTCGGCCTCATCGGGGTCCTCGCCCAGCTCGTCCGCCATGTCGAGGGCGGCGATGAGGTCGCGCGAAAGACGCGCGAACTGCACCTGGTCCCCGATGGCCTTGCCCAGCGTGTCGAGCTGGCCCGACGCCTTCTCCTCGACCCAGGGGCGCCAGAGATCGACGGTTGCGGCTGCGGAAGCGGGCGGAGGCGCGCCGGTCAGACGCTCGCGCACCATGAGGGCGAGCGCATCCTCGAGCGCCGAAGGGTCGCGGTCCGGTCCGGCGGCCGAGCGGCGCTGGTAACGGTCGTCGAGCATGGCGGTGAGGTTTTCCGCCATGCCGGGCATGGCGATGGCGCCGATCGCCTCGACGCGCGCCTGCTCCACCGCCTCGAAGACGGCGCGCGCGGTGCGGCCCTGGGGCCGATAGCGGCCATGGGTGCCGTCGTCATGGTTGGCGAGGCGGAGCGCGAAGGAGTCAGCAACGCCGCGCGAGATGGCCACGTCCCTGGCTGCGAGCTCGTGGCCGACCTGGGGCAGCTTGGCGCGATGGCCGGCGAGGGAGGGCTGGTCGGCGCCGAAGGTGACATTGAGCTCCGGGTCGCCGGAAATCGTCTTGGTGGCGAGGCCGAGCGCGCGCTTGAAGGCTCCGGCCGGCCCCTCGCGGTCGGCCGCCATGTCAGCTCAGCGCCACATGCGCCGTCGACTCGGGCAGTTCCTCGCCCATGCAGCGCTGGTAGAACTCCGCGACCAGTCCGCGCTCCAGCTCATCGCACTTGTTGAGGAAGGTCACGCGGAAGGCGAAGCCCAGATCGTCGAAGATCTCGGCGTTCTGCGCCCAGGTCATGACGGTGCGCGGGCTCATGACGGTCGAGAGGTCGCCATTGATGAAGGCGTTGCGGGTGAGATCGGCAACCCGCACCATGGACGCGATCTGCTTCCTGCCCTTGTCGGTGTCGTAGCTCTTGGCCTTGGCGAGCACGATGGCGCTCTCCTGCGCGTGGCTCAGATAGTTAAGCGTGACGACGATCGACCAGCGGTCCATCTGGCCCTGATTGATCTGCTGGGTGCCGTGATAGAGGCCGGTGGTGTCGCCTAGCCCCACCGTGTTGGCGGTGGCGAAGAGGCGGAAGGAGGGATGCGGCCGGATGACCTTGTTCTGGTCGAGCAGCGTCAGCTTGCCCTGCACCTCGAGCACGCGCTGGATGACGAACATCACATCCGGGCGGCCGGCGTCGTATTCGTCGAAGCAGAGCGCGACGTTGTTCTGGAGCGCCCAGGGCAGGATGCCCTGCCGGAACTCGGTGACCTGCTTGCCTTCCTTGAGCACGATCGCGTCCTTGCCGACGAGATCGATACGGCTGATGTGGCTGTCGAGGTTGACCCGCACGCAGGGCCAGTTGAGGCGCGCCGCCACCTGCTCGATATGGGTGGACTTGCCGGTGCCATGATAGCCGGTGATCATGACACGGCGGTTGTAGGCGAACCCCGCCAGGATCGCGAGCGTGGTCTCGCGGTTGAACAGATAGTCCTCGTCCACATCGGGAACATGCTCGCTCGCCTGCGAATAGGCGGGTACTTCCATGCTCGAGTCGAAGCCGAAGAGCTGGCGCACCGACACCTTCATGTCGGGAAGGGGAGCGGTGGCAACCTGTCCGTTCGCAATCGCGTTCATGGCACTCGATTTCGTTATGCTGGGAGATCAACGCCTAGCGGCGCGGGGTGTTTCTAGTCGTTGCGCGGCATTTGGGCAAGCGCGCGGCTTGTCGCTGCCGAGGCTCGGGGAGGGCGGAATCAGCAAAAACCGGCATTGCGGAGGTAGTCATAGGCGTTGATGATCTCGCGCAGCTTGTCCTCGGTCGCCCGGCTGCCCCCGTTGGCGTCGGGGTGGAGGCGCTTCACCAGGGTCTTGTACTGCCGCTTCACCTGATCCGGGGTGGCCGTCTCGTCGAGCCCCAGGGCATGCAGAGCCTTGAGTTCTGCATTGCGCACGGCGCGGCGCTCCCGCGCCGGCTCGGCGGCATCCTCCGCGAACAGGCGATGGGGGTCGCGGTAGCCGGGGCCCGTCGCCTGCCGGGAGCGACCGCCATTGAAGGTCGCCCAGGAGTTCTCGCCGAGGCGCCAGGTGGGGCGGTGTCCGGTGTGGTCCCGTTCCCGCCAGGACGAGAGGTCGGTATCGCTCATGCCGGCGAAATAGTTGTACTGCTTGTTATATTCACGCACGTGCCCGAGGCAGAAGGAGTGGTACTCGCCTTCGTGGTCGCGTCCCTTGGGGGCACGGTAGTCCCCGGCCTGCGCGCAGCCCGGCCATTCGCAGGAAGGCTTCTGCCGCCGGCGCAGGCGGTCTTCCCCGGGCTTGACGCGGATACGGTCGAAATATTTCGAATCGAGCTTCATCGGCTACCAGTGGCGAAAGGCATTGAGGATAGCACAGGCGAAGGAGCAGGCGACATGGGTTTGGGCCCGGTGGGACAGCGGATCGAGCGGAAATTGTCGCAGGCCTTCGCGCCGAAGCTTCTCGACGTGCGCGACGACTCGCACCTGCATGCGGGCCACGCCGGAGCGCGGGCCGACGGCGAGAGCCATTTCACCGTGAAAGTGGTGTCGCAAGCCTTCGCCGGCAAGTCGCGGATCGAACGGCACCGCATGGTGCATGCGGCATTGAGCGAGGAATTGCAGGAGCGGGTGCATGCGCTTGCCATCGTCGCGGAGGCGCCGGAGGGGTGAATGCTGCCGCCCCTGACGGGCGGACGACTGAACTAGGTTTCCCGTACGCGTCATGGCCGGCCCCCGAGCCGGCCATCTTTTTCGTGCCGATGCACTGACCAAAAGGATTGCCGGGTCAAGCCCGGCAATGACGAGTCCCATAGATGTGTCAAACAGCCCACCAGTTCCTGAGCGGCGAATGCGTGTTGCAGCCTTTCCATCATGTCGCATCGCACGGCATACTCCTCTCCATGGAACCGACCCGCGGCGTTGCCCTCGTCACCGGTGGAGCCCGCCGCATCGGCCGGGCCATCGTGCTGCGGCTCGCCGCCTCGGGATGGGCGGTGGCCATCCATCACCATCGCTCCGCATCGGAAGCGCAGAGGCTCGAGGACGAAATCGCCGAGACCGGCGGGCGTGCAACCTGCGTCTCGGGCGATCTCGTGGAGGAAGGCGTGGCCGCGCACCTCCTGCGCGAGGCCTCGCATCTCGGCGCCGTGACGCTCCTCGTCAACAACGCTTCCTGCTTCGAGCCGGACGAAATGGGAAAGCTCGCGCCCGCGGGGTGGGACCGGCATCTCGACTGCAATCTGAAAGCGCCGGTGTTCCTGTCGCAGGCTTTCGCGGCGGCGCTGCCCGAAAACACTTCCGGCAACATCGTCAACGTCATCGACCAGCGGGTGCTCAAGCCCAATCCACGCTTCTTCTCCTATTCGGTGAGCAAGGCGGGCCTCTGGTGGGCGACGCGCACCATGGCGCAGGCGCTGGGCCCGCGCATCCGCGTCAACGCCATCGCGCCCGGTCCCGCCATGGCGTCGAAGCGCATGGGCGAGGCGGATTTCCGAGCCCAGGCGGAAGCGACGCTGCTCAAGCGCGGCACGAACGGCGAGGAGATCGCCGCGGCGCTCCTTTTCATCCTCGCCACGCCGTCTATGACAGGGCAGATGATCACGCTCGACGGTGGCCAGCACCTCCTTTGGCAGACGCCGGATCTGGAGGGCGCGGAGTGAGGGGTTGCGCTTAGAACAAAAAGCGAACATATAGTGGGGCATGGCCAAGACGCTGTTGGAGAAGCTCGTCATCCTGTCGGATGCCGCGAAGTACGACGCCTCCTGCGCCTCGAGCGGGGCGGAGCGAAAAAACTCACTGAAGACGGGCGGGATCGGATCGACCGGAGGCGCCGGCATTTGCCATGCCTACGCACCGGACGGGCGTTGCATTTCGCTCCTCAAAATCCTGCTCACGAACTTCTGCGTCTATGACTGCCTCTATTGCGTCAACCGCTCCTCGAGCAACGTCGAGCGGGCGCGCTTCACCGTGGAGGAGGTCGTCGCCCTCACGCTCGACTTCTACAAGCGCAACTACATCGAGGGCCTATTCCTTTCCTCCGGCATCATCCGCTCGGCCGACTACACCATGGAGCAGATGGTGCGGGTGGCGCGGCTGCTCAGGCAGGAGCATCGCTTCCGGGGCTATATCCACCTGAAAACCATTCCCTCGGCGAGCGCGGCGCTGATCGAGGAGGCGGGGCTTCATGCCGACCGGCTCTCGATCAACATCGAGCTGCCGACGGATGATGCCATCACACGCCTCGCGCCCGAGAAGCGGCCGGCCCAGATCCGGGGCGCCATGGGGGCGCTCAAGCTCAAGATCGCGGAGATGCAGCCGTCCAAGAGGCAGACGGCGAAAGCGCGTCCCCCGCGCTTCGCGCCGGCCGGCCAAAGCACTCAGCTCATCGTGGGCGCCGACGCGGCGGACGATGCGACGGTGCTCGCCCGCTCGCGCACGCTCTATGCGAGCTACGATCTCAAACGCGTCTACTACTCGGCCTTCAGCCCCATTCCCGATTCCGCCTCCGCGCTGCCGCTCGCGCGCCCGCCACTCATGCGCGAGCATCGCCTCTACCAGGCCGACTGGCTCATGCGCTTCTACGGCTTCGAGCTGCCGGAGATTCTCGAAGGCGGAAAGGACGGCATGCTCGACCTCGCGATCGATCCGAAGCTCGCCTGGGCGCTCAAGCATCGCGGCGATTTTCCCGTGGACGTGAACCGGGCCCCACGGGAGACGCTGCTGCGCGTGCCCGGCCTCGGCACGAAGAGCGTCGACGCCATCCTGGCGAGCCGCCGCCACAGACGCCTGCGGCTCGACGACAACGCCCGCGTGGCGAAGGCGGTCACGCGGATGAAGCCCTTCATCGTGACGGC
>JBFXDI010000119.1:0-11854 GCA_050181295.1 Parvibaculaceae bacterium
GGAGGAGCGGCAGCTGCCTTATGGCGCCCGAGGACTCGCCGGGGCTGAGGCTCATGGTGCCGATGCCCTTGGCCGCGGCCTCGAGCTCCGGCACGATCGGGGTGACGACGCGGAAGCGTGGAAGCGCCTCGAGCGTCGCATCCCCCTTGAAGGCGATTCCGGCCTTGAGCTTCGGCGCCGGCACGCCGATGTCCTTGGTGATGCCGAAGGCAAGCACCACGCGGCTTTGCGCGATGGCGTCCGCGAAGACGCGGTCCGTGTCGGAAAGACGGGCCCGCGCATCATCCACCCTGCCGCGCCCGACCAGGGCCTCGAGCTCGCTGCCGGTGAGCACGCGCGAGGGCGAGAGCCGGTCGGGCTCGGCGAAGGCGATGTCGAACACGACGGTTGCGGCGCCGAGCGCATCGAGCCGCTTGAGCAAGGTGGCGAGCCTGTCGCGGGGCCACGGCCACTGCCCATAGGCCTGGAGCGAAGCTTCGTCGATGTCGGCCACCCGCACCGGCATGGGCTCGTTCTGGCGGGGCGTGAGGCGCTGGAACTGGTCGAAGGCCAGATCGCGGATGGCGCGCACCGCGAACGGGTCGGCCGCCCTCAGCAGCACCAGGTTTGCGAGGACGAAGATCCCGAACAGGGCCGCGAGCCAGCGCGAGCGCGTCATGGGGCGAATCTTGTAGGCAATGCGGGGATTTCCGGCAATGGCGGCGGGATTTGTTCGTTACCGGCCGCGTGGTTCGTCATTGCCGGGCATGACGATGAGGAGAGGGCTGTCCCGCCATTGACTTGCCCGGTCTCGCGTCCACAATGCCCGCATGCAAATCAGCGACGAGCTCGTGATCCTCGACGGACGCCAGTCGCCGACTGCGGCTGGCGTGCAGCGGGGCCTCTGCCGCATGTTGCGCGAGGCCGGATACGCCACGCTCTGCGAGTTTCCGCTGGCCTCCGGCCGCCGCGCCGACGTGATGGCCATGGGCCTCAAGGGTGCAATCGTCATCGTCGAGATCAAATCCTGCCCCGCCGACTACCGCTCCGACGGCAAATGGCCGGAATACCGCGACTATTGCGACTACCTCTATTTCGCCATTCCGCCCGCCATGCCGAAGGCGCTGATCGCGGAGGACGCCGGCCTGATCGTCGCGGACGCCTGGGGCGCGGAGATCCTGAGGCATCCCGAAGGCCATTCCCTGTCGGCCGCCCGCCGCAAGGCGGTGACCTTGCGCTTCGCCCGCATGGCGGCGCTGCGCCTCCACAGCCTCCACGACCCCAACGCCGGTCTATAGGCCTCCGTCATGGCCGCACCGGACCCCATGATCTACAAGCAGGTGCTTGTGGTCCTGGTCACGGCGGGCGTGGTCATCCCTCTCTTCCACCGCCTGAAGCTGTCGCCCATCCTCGGCTTCCTGCTCATGGGCATCCTTGTCGGCCCGAGCGTGCTCGGCCGCGCGGCCGCCGATCTCCCCTGGCTCTCCCGTTTCGTCGTCACCGACGCCGAGGAGATCGACCAGTTCGCCGACCTCGGCGTCGTGTTCCTGCTTTTCATGATCGGCCTGGAGCTTTCCTTCCAGCGGCTCGTGTCCTTGCGGCGGCTGGTCTTCGGCCTGGGCTCGCTGCAGGTCGTCGCGTCGATCCTGGCGATCGCGCTCATGGCCTCCCTGTTCCTGGGGGCGACCGAGGCGGTGCTGGTCGGGGCGGCGCTCTCCCTTTCCTCGACCGCGATCGTGATCGAGCTTCTTTCGCGCCAGAAGCGCCTGAGCTCGCAAGCCGGGCGAACGGCCTTCTCGGTGCTCCTGTTCCAGGACCTCGCCGTCGTGCCGCTGCTACTGCTCGTCGGTGTCCTGGGGCGGCAGGAGAACGGCCTGTGGTGGGTCGGGCTCCTGATGGCGCTCTTCCAGGCGCTCGTCACGATCGCGCTCGTGGTCGTGGTCGGACGCTACGTGCTGAGCCCGTTCCTCCGCCTCGTCGCCCAGACCCGGAGCCCGGACCTTTTCCTTGCGGCCGTGCTCCTGATCGTCGTTGGAACGGCGCTCGTCACCAGCCTTTCCGGCCTGTCCATGGCGCTCGGCGCCTTCCTTGCCGGCCTTGTGCTGGCGGAAACCGAGTTCCGGCGCGAGATCGAGACGCTGATAGAGCCCTTCAAGGGCCTGCTGCTCGGCGTCTTCTTCCTGCTCGTCGGCATGACCATGGACATCGCCGACGTGGCGGCCCATCCCTTCGAGATCATGGGGTTCGCGCTCCTGCTCGTGGCGCTGAAGGCGCTCATCGTGCTTGGGGCCGGCCGCCTGTTCGGCATCGGCTGGCCGGCGCTGCTCGAGACGGCTCTTCTGCTCGGGCCGGGCGGCGAGTTCGCCTTCGTCATGCTGGGCGCGTCCGTGGGCGCCGGTCTCGTGACCACCGCGACCGCCGGAACGGCATCCGTCGTCGTGTCGCTGAGCATGGTCGCGCTTCCGCTCCTATCCCTTGCGGGACGCAAGCTGTCGCAGCGCGTCGCGGTGGGCAGGGAAATCCCGCAGGAGGCCATGGTGGCGCCGGCGGGGGACGCCCACCCCAAGGTCATCGTCGCGGGCTTCGGCCGGGTGGGCAAGCTCGTCTGCGGACTTCTCAAGGAGCATGGCATCCCCTATCTCGCCGTCGACACGGATCCCATGCAGGTCGCGCGCTGCCGGCGGGAGGGTTGGGTCGTCTACTACGGCGACGCGGCTCGCGCCTCGTTTCTGCGCACCTGCGGCGCGGAGACCGCCGCGACGCTCGTCGTCACCGTGGATCAGCCGAGCAAGGTCGACGAGATCGTGGCCGTGGCGCGTACCGTCAATCCCGAGCTGCGGGTGATCGTGCGGGCCCGCGATGAGACGCACGCCCAGCATCTCTACAAGGCGGGCGCGTCGGAGGCGGTGCCGGAAACCATCGAGGCGAGCCTGCAACTCGCCGAATCCGTGCTGGTGGAATCGGGTGTCGCCATGGGCCTCGCCATAGCCTCGATCCACGAGCACCGCGATTCCTACCGCAAGCTGCTCGGGCGGCCCGACCGCCGCCGCCTGGTCGAGGCCCAGCGCCGCAAGGCGGGCGAGCCGGCGTCCTGAAGCGTTCAGTCTCGCCTCTCGATCGGCACATAGTCTCTGGGCGCCGGGCCGTTATAGAGCGTGAGAGGGCGGATCAGGATGTTGTTCTCCTGCTGCTCGAGCACCTGCGTGACCCAGCCGGGCACGCGTCCGATGGCGAAGAGCGACACGAAGACGTCCCGCTCGATGCCGAGCAGGTGATAGACGACCCCCGAGTAGAAATCGACGTTCACGTTGACGCCGTGGCGGGCATAGGGCGCCATGGCCTCGACCACCGCCTGCAGGATCTCGTACCAGCGCGGCTGGCCGAGTTCTTTCGAAAGCTTCTCCACGCCCGCCCGCATGTGGCGGGCGCGCGGGTCCTCGGCGCGGTAGACCCTGTGGCCGAAGCCCGTGATGGCCTCGCCCGCCTTGCGCTTCTCGCGCACATAGTCGGCGGCGCGGGCGGGATCGCCAATCTCCTCGGCCATCTTCATCACGTCCTCGGCCGCCCCGCCATGCGCCGGCCCCGAGAGCGCCGCGACCGCCGCCGTGACGGCGGCGTGCAGGTCGGCTTCCGTGCCGGTCACCACCCGTGCCGTGAAGGAGGAGGCGTTGGAGCCGTGCTCGGCATGCAGCACGAGGTCGCGGTCGATGAGGCGCGCGGCATCCTCGCTCGGCGTCGAGCCCTTGAGCATCCGGAGCAGGTTCGCTGCATGCCCGAGCGTCGGGCTGGCGGCCACGGGTTCGAGCCCGGCGCGGATGCGCGCATGCGCGGCGACGATCATGGGAACCTGCGAGGTGAGCCGCACGCCCTTGCGCAGCACCGCCTCGCGGGAATTGTCAGAAGTGTCCGGATCGAAAGCGGAGAGCGCCGACACCGCCGTTCTCAGCATGTCCATGGGATGCGCGTCGGCCGTCAGCCGGATGATCTGCAACACGCCTTCGGGGAGCGTTCTTGCCGCCTTCAGCTCCCGGTCGAAAACCGTCAGTTCGTCCCGTGTCGGAAGCTCGCCGTGGAGGAGAAGCCAGGCCGTTTCCTCGAAAGAGGAATGCTGCGCCAGATCATGGATGGAGTAGCCCCGGTAGCGGAGCTCTCCCGCCTTGCCGTCTATGAAGGTGCAGGGCGAGCGCTCGAAATAGACGCCCTTGAGACCCCGCTGAATCCTGATCGCTTCGCCGGCTTCCGACATTTCTCATCCTTGTCACATGGGACGGCCTTGCGGTCCGCTGCGCGGGCCGGAAGCGTAGTGTCGGTCGATCCGGAATCGGAGAAAAGGACCAGTCGCTAGCCGGTGATGGGCTCAAATCCCGCCGCGGTGATGCCGGCGAGCGCGCAGGTCTCGTCATTGTCGCCGCTGTCGCCCGAGATGCCAACGGCGCCCAACGCCTTGCCGTCGGCCGCCCGGATCAGGACGCCGCCGGTCTGGGGAACGAGCTTTCCGCCCGACAGCACCGAAAGCGATTGCAGGAAGGCCGGGTTGTTCTGGGCCCGGATGTTGAGATCGCGTCCGGAAAGGCCCATGGCGACGGCGCCCCACGCCTTGCCCATGGCGACTTCCGGGCGGAAGAAGCTGGCGCCGTCCTGGCGGCGGACGGAGACGATGTGGCCGCCGGCGTCCAGCACCGCCACGGCCAGGGGCTGGCATCCAAGCCTCTCGGCCTCGGCGAAGGCGCCCCGGATGATGGTGTCCGCGACGGTGAGTGTCAGGTGCATGAAATCCTCGAAATCCCCTCAAGGCCCCCAAAAGCATCATGGAGCGACTCGCGCCAGTCATCAATGCGTGAGAGGCGCAATGCACAGGGTCTTGGGCGGTGGAACGAACCATGCCCTCCGCCTGTTGGAAGGCCAGAACGGATGGAGGAAGCCATGAACGGAGACAACAAGCAGACGGACGGTGAGCGGGAACGCAAGATCCGCGAGAAGGCCTATCGGCTTTGGGAGGAGGCGGGGCGCCCCGAAGGCCGCGCGCTCGAGCACTGGGCGGAAGCGAACCGGAAATTCGACGAGGAGCGGCGGACGCCAGGCGGCGGCCAGCATGCGCGGGTTCCCAAGGAAAGCGAGCTTAAAGCCGCCCGCTCCGACAACAAGAAAGCGACCAAGGCGGCCAAACGCGGCGGCCGCAACCGCAAGCCGGTGAGCCCCGGCGGGTGAGGGCTAGCCCCTCACCGGGCCGGCGTTCCACATTCGTGCGGCATATTCGCGGATCGCCCGGTCGCTCGAGAAGCTTCCCATGCCGGCGATGTTGAGCACCGCCGCGCTCTGCCACGCTTCCAGATCCCCCCACATCTCGTCGACCTCCTCCTGCGCGTCGAGGTAGGCAGGAAGATCCGCGAGCACCATGTAGGTGTCTCCGTGCCGCAGCAGCGAGTCGACCAGCGGCCGGAAGCGGGCGGGATCGTCGGACGAGAATTCCCCCATGGTGACGAGGTCCACGGCCCGTCGAATGTCGTCATGCTGCAGGTAGTCGTGGAAGGGGATATGCCCGGCGGCGCGGAGCGCGGCGACGTCCTCGACCCTGAGGCCGAAGGTGAAGAGGTTCTCCGGACCCACCGCCTCGGCGATCTCGATGTTGGCGCCGTCCCAGGTGCCGATCGTCAGCGCGCCGTTGAGAGAGAGCTTCATGTTGCCGGTGCCCGAGGCCTCGGTGCCCGCGAGCGAGATCTGCTCCGACAGATCGGCGGCGGGAATGATGCTCTCCGCCAGGGGCACGTTGTAGTTCGGCAGGAAAACGAGCTTGAGATAGGGGCTGGTGACGGGGTCGGAGTTGATGCGGTGGCCGACATCGTTGGCGAACTTGATGATGAGCTTCGCCATTTCGTAGGCCGAGGCTGCCTTGCCCGCCATCACCACGGTGCGTGGAACCCAGCCCTTTGAGGGCGCGGCGCGGATGGCGTTCCAGCGCACGACGACGCCCAGGATATTGAGAAGCTGGCGCTTGTATTCGTGGATGCGCTTGATCTGCACCGTGAACAGGCTGTCGAGGTCCACCCGCACGCCGGTCCGCTCGGTGATGAGGGTGGCGAGCCGCGTCTTGTTCCAGCGCTTGACGGAGCGCAGCCGCTCGCGGAAGGAGGCGTCCTCGGCGAGCGGCCTGAGTTCGCTGAGCTGCATCAGATCCGACCGCCAGCCTTCGCCGATCGCCTCGTCCAGAAGGCGCGAGAGGCGAGGGTTCGAATGCATGAGCCAAAGTCTCGGCGTGATGCCGTTGGTGACGTTGGTGAAGCGTTCGGGAAAATGGCCGGCATAGTCGGGGAACACGCGCTCGACCAGGAGCCGGCTATGGAGCGCCGACACGCCGTTGACGCGCCGGCTCGCCAATGCCGAGAGCCGCCCCATATGCACGAGATTGGCGCCGTCCTCCTCGACGATGCGCTGGCGCGCGATCGCCCCCGGATCCTCGCTGTGTGGTGCGACATGGCTCTCCCGGAAGCGGCGGTCGATCTCCTCGATGATCTCCAGATGCCGGGGCACGATCCGCTGCATGATGGCGGAAGGCCACACCTCGAGCGCCTCGGGCATGAGCGTATGGTTGGTGAAGGTGAAGACCTGCTGGGAAATCTCCCAGGCGTCGTCCCACTCGACCTGATGCTCGTCCACAAGCAGGCGCATGAGCTCGGCCGGAGCCAGCGCCGGATGCGTGTCGTTGAGATGGATCGCGGCGTGGTCGGGAAGGGCGGACCACGGCTCTCCGGTCTCGCGGAAACGGGACATGACGTCCTGAACCGAGGCCGCGGCGAAGAAGTATTCCTGCCTGAGGCGCAGCTCGCGGCCGTGGGGCGTCGAATCGTCGGGATAGAGGAAGGAGGAGATGGTCTGCGCCGCGACGCTCGGATTGAGCGCATCACCGTGCTCGCCGCGGTTGAAGGCGCCGAGGTCGATCGGTTCCACGGCCTTGGGCTGCCAGAGCCTGAGCGTGCCGACGAAGGGACGGCCGTGGCCCGGCACCAGCATGTCGTGAGGAACGGCGAGGCAGTCGTCGGTGTCGATCCAGTGGGCGCGGAAGCCCTGGTGTTCGACGCGGCCTCCGAAGCGGATGCGGCGGGTGCGCTCGAAGCGCACCACCTCCCAGGGAACCTGCGCGTCCTGCCAGCGGTCGGGCTGCTCGATCTGCCAGCCGTCGCGGATCTCCTGCCGGAACATGCCCCAGTCGTAGCGGAGCCCGTAGCCCGTGGCCGGTATGGCGAGCGTGGCGAGCGAATCGAGATAGCAGGCGGCAAGCCGTCCGAGGCCGCCATTGCCGAGCGCCGGCTCGCGCTCGTGCTCGAGCAGCGTGTCGAGATCGATCCCGTGCGTCGCCAGTGCCTCGCGGCACTGCGCTTCCAGCCCCGTCGCCTGGAGCGCGTTGGCGAGCGGCCGCGCCATGAGGAACTCCATGGAGAAATAGGCGACATGCTTGAGGCGCTGCTTGCGCGTCAGCGCCTCCGATGCATGCCAGTGGCGCATGAGCTCTTCCCGCACCACCACCGCGGTGGCGCGGAGCCAGTGCCAGAGCGAGGCGTCGGCGGGCATGACGCCGATGTCGACCACCAGCCGGTCCACCAGCCGCTCGCGGAACTGGTCGGGTCCCGGAAGAGTCTGTGGCTGGAAGTTCATGGTCTCCGTCTGCCGCGTCGTTAAGGATAAGGCCCACAGGACCAAATTTCGCGCCGAGTCGGAACCCCACCGCTCCTATGCGCCGAAAGTGTGACCGCCCTCGCGCGTTCCTGCCATGCGGGCGCGTTTCTCGCGCATCGTCGCGGAGATGGCCCGGAACATGGCGTGCTCCTGCAGCGCCGCGATAGGCAGGGGCATTCTGCGCCGCCAGTTCGGATGCTCGTCCACCGTGCCCGGCATGTTCGTCTGCTCGATGACACCGAGCGCGTCCTCAAGCCGCACGCCCGCGAGCCACGATGGCGTTTCAGCCAGGAAGCGATGCGCGGCGAGGACGAGGTCGGGATTTGCGGTGGTCTTGTCGGCCTGCGCGTCAGGATCCACCCCCACGGCCTCCGCCAGCCTTCGCTTTTCCTGCATTCGCTCGCTGCGGCGCTGCTCGGCGGTCTCCGGCGACAGGAGGCCGAGCGCCAGCCGCAGCGCGATGTCGGCGCCGCTCCACCAGCCCTGGAGTGTCGGGAGGTCATGAGTCGAGAGGCAGGTGAAGGCGCGCGCGGGATAGTCGGCGGCGTGAATGAAGCCGCCGTCCGCCCGCCGCTCGAACCACACCACCCGGCAGGAAAGGATGTCGGCGCGCGCGATCGTCTCCCGAAAGCCCTCGGGCACGGTTCCGAGATCCTCCCCGACCACGACCGCGCGATGCCGCTGCGACTGCTCCGCCAATGCGCCGACGAGGCTTTCGAAGGGATAGCGCACATAGGCGCCGCCGCTCGCCGGGCGATGTTCCGGGATCCACCACAGGCGGCGGAGCGCCATCACGTGATCGATGCGGATGGCGCCGGCCGGCCGCATGACATCGCCGACAAGCGCGCCGAAATGCCCGGAGGCCTCGCTCCGCAGGCGCGCAGGGGAAATGGGAGCAAGATCCCAGTCCTGTCCGAAATCGTTGAAGAGATCGGGAGGTGCGCCGATGCGGGCGCCGGGTGTCGTGAGCGAGGGGTCGGCCCAGGTCGCCGCGCCGTCTCGGGCGACGCCCACGGCGAGATCGACGAGCAGGCCGATCCGCATGCCGGCCGCGCAGGCGCGGGCCTGGGCGTCCTTGAGCTGTCGGTCCGCGACCCATTGCAGCCAGGCGTGGAAGGCGAGGACTTCTGTGTTCTCCGCCGCGAAGCGCGCGACCGCCGCGCTCCGCCGGGAGCGGTATTCCTCGGGCCACGCCGTCCATCCGGCGCCAGCGAAATGCGCGCTCAGCGTCTCGAAGAGCACGAAGTCCGACAGCGCTTCGCCGCGCTCGGCGCGGAAGCGGGCGAAGGCTCGCGCCGCATCGCCGTCATGTCGCCGCTGAACGAAACGGGCGAAGGCTTCGCGCAGCCTTGGACCCTTGAAACGGGCGACGGCGGCGTAGTCGACGAGCTCGCTTTCGTCCTGCGTCCCCTGCGCGGGGATCTCCTCGATCTCCTCCAGCCGGTCGAGGGCGATATAGAGCGGGTTGAGGAACTGCCGGTGCGAGGGTGAGTAGGGGCTGACGCGCTCGGGATCGGCGAGGAAGAGGGCGTGCAGCGGGTTGACGGCGAGGAAGTCCGCGCCGGCGTCGCCGGCGATCTCGCAGAGGCGGGCGAGATCCTCGAAATCGCCGATGCCGGCATTGCGCGGCGACCTGAGGCCATAAAGCTGGCAGGAGAGACCCCAGGCCGGATTTCGCAGCAGCCAGTCCGGCACGAAACAGCGCGGTAGGGGCGCGTCGGCGATCACATCGGGGACCGGAGCCCCCGCCAGCGCGCGCGCCACGCTGGCCGCATCGTCGGCGCTCACGCCCATGGCCGCCAGAACGCCGCGTTTTGCGTCGTCGCCGACCACCACATGCTTATCCGTCTCGCTCACATAGGCAGGGGCGATTCCATAGAGCGTGGCCAGCCGGTCGAGATCCCCTTCCGGCGGCTTGCTCATTTGAAGCGTCCCTCGAACGCGAGGAGCGAGCGATATGGCAGCGTCGCCTCGGCGCCGATGCGGACTGCTGGCTCCTCCGGCTCGATTAGCCCGCGCGCCGTGTCAGCCAGCAGCCGCCACGCTGAGACCCGCCCGTAGCGCGGCAGCCGGAAGGGCAGGTCCTCGCTATGGGCATTGAGCAGCATGAGTACGCAGGAACGGTCCTCCGCCGACAGCGCCACGCCAACCGACCGGGCGAGTCCGTTCTCCCAGTCGCGGTTGCGCATGCGCTGCCCATCGGGCCGGAACCAGACGACGTTGCGCGGGCCCCTTTCCGTCACCGGCTCGCCATGCAGGAATCGTTTCTGTCGGAGCGCCGGCTTCTCGCGCCTCAAGCGAAGGAGCCCGCGCGTGAAGTCGAAGAAGGCCTGCTGGCGCCCGCCGATCTCGCTCCAGTCGAGCCACGAGAGCTCGTTGTCCTGGCAATAGGTGTTGTTGTTGCCGTCCTGGCTGCGCAGCACCTCATCGCCCATGAGCAGCATCGGGATCCCCTGCGAGAAGACGAGGCTCGCCATGAGGCTGCGCCTGATGCGCCCCCTGAGCGCGTTGATGCCCTCGTCCTCCGTCGGCCCCTCGGCGCCGCAATTCCAGCTGCGGTTGTCGTTGTGGCCGTCGCGGTTCTCCTCCCCGTTCGCCTCGTTGTGCTTCTCGTTGTAGGCGGTAAGGTCGGCGAGCGTGAAGCCATCATGGGCGGTGATGAAGTTGACACTCGCCCATGAGCGCCGGCCCCGCTTGTCGAAGAGGTCGGCCGAGCCCATGAACCCACGCGCCGCCGCGGCGAGCATCCTCTCGTCGCCCTTCCAGAAGGAGCGGAGATCGTCGCGGTAGCGGCCGTTCCACTCGGCCCAGCCCGGCGGGAAGTTGCCGACCTGATAGCTGTCGGGCCCGAGATCCCAGGGCTCGGCGATGAGCTTCACGCATTTGAGCACCGGATCCTGCAGGCAGGCGGCAAGGAAGCTCGCATTGCCGGAGAACTGGTGGTTGGCGCGGCCGAGCGCCGTCGCGAGGTCGAAGCGGAAGCCGTCGACGTGGCACTCCTCGACCCAGTAGCGCAGCGAATCGAGCGCAAGCTGCACTACCCGCGCATGGCCGAAGTCGAGCGTGTTGCCGCACCCGGTGGTATCGAAATAGTGCCGCGGGTCTCCTTCGGTCTGCTTGTAGTAGCTGGCATTGTCGATACCGCGGAAGGAGAGCGTCGGGCCGAGATGATTGCCCTCGCCCGTGTGGTTGTAGACCACGTCCAGGATCACTTCGATGCCGGCGGCGTGCATCGCCTTCACCATGGCGCGGAAGGAGGCAAGGTCGCCATAGCGGGCGGCCGGCGCGAAGAAGCCGATGGTGTTGTAGCCCCAGTAGTTCTTGAGCCCCTTGTCGATGAGATACTTGTCGTCGAAGAAGGCCTGCACCGGCAGAAGCTCGAGCGCCGTCGCGCCGAGGGCATGCAGGTGCTCCACGACGCGGGGGTGGGCGAGGCCGGTGAAAGTTCCGCGCTCGCCTTCCACCAGATCCGGCAGGAGCTGCGTCAGGCCCTTCGCATGCGCCTCGTAGATGACCGTCTTCGACCACGGCGTGCGGGGCGGCCTGTCGTCTCCCCAGTCGAAGGCCGAATCCAGAACCGCGCAGCGCGGCATGAATGGCGCAGAGTCGCGCTCGTCCGCCGCGAGATCCTGGTCCTCGCCTCCGAGCTTGTAGGCGAAGAGGGCATCGTCCCAGCGGACCTCGCCGCGGACTTCGCGGGCGTAAGGGTCCAGCACCAGCTTGGCAGGGTTGAAGCGATGCCCGTTGGCGGGGTCGTAGGGACCGTGCACGCGGTAGGCGTATTGCGTGCCGGGACCGACACCCGGCAGATATCCGTGCCAGACCTCGTCTGTATATTCCGGCAGCACGAGCCGCTCGGTTTCCCGCTCGCCCTCGAAGAGGCAGAGCTCGACCTTCTCCGCATGGGCCGAGAAGAGCGCGAAATTCGTGCCGTTTCCGTCGAAGCTCGCACCCAGCCGAAGATGGTCGCCGGGTTCGGCCTGTCTGGCGGTCATGCAAGCCCTCTCTTCGTCATTGCCGGGCTTGACCCGGCAATCCACGAACACAGAACGCTGATGAGAGGGCGATGTTCATGGATGCCCGGATCAAGTCCGGGCATGACGGGGGTTTGTGCTGCGAAAAACTTCCGTCACCCATCGTGAAATAATGAACGATGGCCCAGGCACGGGTCGGCCTCATGCGGCCGCCTCGAGGATGATGGTGG
>JBFXDI010000120.1:0-11410 GCA_050181295.1 Parvibaculaceae bacterium
GTTCCGCGGCGTCGCCTTCGAATTCCGGTTCCGCACCAGGCGGGGGAAATTCCTCTGGGACTGGTCGTTCTTCGGGGGCTCTCTCATCGCCACGCTCTGCCAGGGCATAGCGCTCGGCGCCTTCATCCAGGGGATCGAGGTCCAAAACCGCGCCTATGCCGGCGGCTGGTGGGATTGGCTCACCCCCTTCAGCCTCTTCACGGGCCTTGCGCTCGCGGTGGGCTACGCGGCGCTGGGCGCGGGATGGCTCATCATCAAGACGGAGGGCGAGCTTCAGGAGATATGCTATCGGCTGGCGAAGCCGATCGGCGCCACGCTTCTCGTCGCGATCGGCGCCGTTAGCCTCTGGACGCCGCTGCTCGACACGGAAATCGCCGCGCGCTGGTTCAGTTGGCCCAACATTCTCTATCTGTCGCCGATCCCGCTTCTGGTTCTGCTTGCCGGCTGGCTCTACTTCGCGGGGCTGGCGGGACGGCGTGAACGCTGGCCGTTCGCGGGCGCGCTGGCGCTCTTTCTCCTGTCCTATGCGGGGCTGGGCGTGAGCCTCTTTCCGCACGTCGTGCCGCCGCGCATCACGATCTGGGACGCCGCCGCGCCGGACAAGAGCCTGGGCTTCATGCTCGTCGGCGCGGCGATCCTCGTGCCCATCATCCTGGCCTACACCGCCCATGCCTACTGGGTCTTCAGGGGCAAGGTCGGCGATTCGGGATATCACCATTGAAGGAGCAGGTGCCGCTCTGGCGGCGGGTTGGCTGGTTCGCGCTCCTCTGGCTGGCTGGCGTGGCCTCCCTGGCCGCAGTTGCAGGTCTTATCAAGTTCGCGCTCCTTGGCTGAGCCTGGCAGCGCCTCTTCCGGAGGAACCGGAAAGCCCCTTGCGCGTTATCGAGGCGGCGACAACCAGCGAGGAGAGACTGCCATGAGGGGGGTTCTTTTGTGGCTTGTGGGGATTCCCATCCCCATCATCATTCTTCTCTATCTTTTCAACGTGATCTGACGTTTGCGGCAGCGCGCGTTTTCTGCCGGCTGCAAAACCCCCGTAACTGCTCAAGACTCAAACGGCCTCGTTCGCAGAGCGAATGGATGAGGGGCCTTCACTGCGGAGACGAAACACATGACCACAATTCTCATCGTCATTCTTGTCCTGATCCTGCTCGGCGCACTGCCGACCTGGGGTTACAGCCGCTCGTGGGGCTATGGACCCTCGGGCCTTCTGGGCGTCGTCGTCATCGTTCTTCTCATCCTGCTGCTCACCGGCCGGCTCTGATCTCCGGCAGGGTGACGAGGGGGCATGAGATATGGAAACGCGCCGCAATCCACGCCGGATCTTGCGGCGCGTTTTGCTGTCTGTCTTTGGCGTCACAGCCGCCGTGGCCCTGACGTCCGAGGCTTGGGCCGCCAAGCCGCGGGACGTGCCGCTGCCCAAGCCGAAGCCGTCGGTCGCGCGCGACAGCACCGCTCCGGTGCCCCGGCCCAAGCCTCAAGTTCCGCAAGATGCGGCGGAACCGGCGAGGAAGCCAGGCGATCGCGACCAGAGGATTTCGGCGCTTCCGCCGCATGTGACCGCCGATGAGATGCCGCCAAAGGCGCCTCCGGTGCTGCGCTCGGATGTCTGCCTCGAGGCTCTGAAGGCGGAGGGCGTCGAGGCTGTCCGCGCCGAGGCGCCCAAGGACAAGCCCTGGTGCATCATCGACGATCCCGTGGCGGTGGTGTCCGTGACCGGGCCGGGCGGCAAGGTCGATTTTCCTGCCAAGCCGCTCCTTTCCTGCACATTCGCCAGAGCCTTTGCGAGCTGGATCAACGGTGTCGTGGCGCCTGTCGGTGCCCAGACGATGGAGTCCGAGATCAAATCCATCGACACGGGGCCTGGCTATGTCTGCCGCAACATGAACGGCGCGACGCAGGGCAAGCGCAGCGCCCATGCCATCGGCAATGCGATGGATGTCGTCGGTTTCCGCTTTCATAGCGGGAAGAACGTGCTGGTCGAGTCCTTCGACGCCGCGAAGGGCGACGAGCGCCTGTTCCTGTCCGCGCTCAGGACATCCGCCTGTGGCTACTTCCTGACGGTCCTCGGCCCAGGGTCCGATGCGGCCCACGGCAACCATTTGCACGTCGATATCGCCCAGCACGGCCGCAGCGCCAATTACCGCATCTGCCAGTAAGGCTTTCCCATGCCGGCCCCCAAGACCCGCAAGCCGAACGTCAAAAGGGCCGGCAAGCAGGAAGCGGACGTCCACGCCGCCACCGAGGAACGCCTGGCTAAGGAGGGGACGAAGCTCACCTCGTCCGAGCTCGAAAGCGTCGAGGAGCGGCTGCGGCTCCGGGCGGCGATCGTCTACGAGATCATACGGCAGGAAGGCGAGGAGGAGCTTTCGCGGCCCGCCTCCGGCCTTGCCTGGTCCGGCTTCAGCGCCGGCGTCACCATCAGCTTCTCGCTCGTGGCGCAGGCGCTGCTGCACGTCCATCTGCCGGACGTCGCGTGGCGGCCGCTGGTTGAAAGCCTCGGCTACAGCGTGGGCTTTGTCCTGGTGATCATGGCTCGCCAGCAGCTCTTCACCGAGAACACCATCACTGCCGTGCTCCCCCTTCTTGCCCAGCAGAGCTTGAAAAACCTGGCCCTCACGGCGAGGCTCTGGAGCATCGTGCTGCTCGCCAACCTTGCCGGCACGTTCGTGTTCGCCGCGCTCATGTGGTCTGGCCACTTCTTCGATCCGCCGGTCAACGAAGGCATGCGCGACGTCGCGCGCCATTTCGTGGATCTCGATTGGGATGGCTTCCTCTTCCGCGGCATCATTTCGGGATGGCTGATAGCGATGCTGGTCTGGCTGCTGCCGGTGGTGGAAACGGCGGCGCTGCTCGTGATCGTTCTCGTCACCTATGTGATGGGCTTGGCCGGAGCGACTCATGTCATCGCCGGCTCGACCGATGCGTTCCTGCTCGCGCTTCACGGAGACATCGGTTGGGGCAGGGCGATCCTCGGGATGCTCTTTCCGACCCTCGTAGGCAATATCATCGGAGGGACGGCCCTGTTCTCCTTCCTGTCCTACGGACAGGTGAAGGAAGAGCTCTAAGACGAAGAAAGCCGGGAAGGTCATTCCCGGCTTTTTCCTTCAGAAGAATTTGCCTCAGTCCGAGATGATCGACCGCAGCATCCAGGCGGCCTTTTCGTGATAAGCCATGCGTTCGGTGAGCATGTCCTGGGTCACGAGATCGTCGGCCTCCTCGGCGTGCTTGGCGACCTCGCGCATGTCCCGCGCCACTGTCTCATTGTCGGAGGCGAGCTGCTGGATCATCGCGCCGGTCGAGCGGAGCTCCTTCTCCTCGCCGAGATGGGCGAGGGACGCGAGCTTCTTCGAGTTGAGGGGGGCTGGGAAGCCGAGCGCCCTGATGCGTTCGGCGAGCTCGTCGGCGGCCGCGAACAGATTCCGGTACTGCTCCTCGGTGAGCTTGTGCAGGCCGAAGAAAGTCGGCCCGACGACGTTCCAGTGCACGACCTGCGTCTTGAGCATCAGCACCACCGTATCGGCAAGCGACCCTGCCAGTGCATTCGCGATAGCCTTGCGGTCCTTGCTGTCGATGCCGGTTTTGACTTGCGCCGAGCTGCGAGGAACCGCTTCCATGATTTTTGCTGTCATTTGATGGATCTCCATAGCAAACCGGCCCCCGCCTGAGACGGGGGCCGGTTCAACTGCCTTGACTAGAAACTGCGGTTCCAGGTGTCGATTTCCTTCTCCGCCTGGTCCTTGGCATAGCCGTAGCGCTGCTGCAGCCGGCCCGCGAGTTCCTCGCGTTTGCCCGCGATGACGTCAAGATCGTCATCGGTCAGCTTGCCCCACTGCTGTTTTGCCTTGCCCTTGAATTCCTTCCAGTTGCCTTCGATGCGATCCCAGTTCATCGAGCTCTCCTTCCTAAAATTGTATCGGATGTCGCCCGCGAGAAATTGCGCGGGGTCCTGGAAACAACGCGGAAGGCGGTGCATCGTTCCGAAGGAAAGTGGCTAGGCGAGCTCACCGGAGGGAATGGTCAATTCGTAGACCACACCCGTCTTCCCGAAGGAGAGGCGGGCAGACCCCTCGAGTGCCGCCGGGACGACGGTCTCGAGCAAAATCCGTCCGAAGTTTCGGACATTCGGCGCGGCCGTGCCGTGGGAGTGCTTTTCCGTCCAGAGCAGGGTCAGGAGACCAGGCTCCTTGCCCTTTGCGTCCGTGATCTCCCAGGTGACGGAGACGTCCCCGGTATCGTCGCGGAGAGCGCCGTGCTTGATGGCGTTGGTGGTGAGTTCATGCAGGGCGAGGCCCACATGTTGGGCCGCGTTCGGCCTGAGATAGATCGGCGGTCCCTCGTAGCTCACCCGCTCGCCGGTTTCGCCCACATACATCAGCACCTGCGAGCGGATGAGCTCGCGCATGCCGGCGCCGCGCCAGTTCTGGTCGCTAAGGATCTCATGCGCCCGCGAAAGGGACTGCAGCCTTCCGAAGAACCGCTTCTTGAACTCATCGACGGAGGAGCTGTTCTGGCCCGACTGGTTGGCGAGGCTCTGCACCACCGCCAAGAGGTTCTTCGAGCGGTGCGCAAGCTCCATCAGGAGAACGCGCTGATGCTCCTCCCATCGCTTGCGGTCGGTTACGTCGATCGACGCGCAGATCAACCCTACGACCTCGCCGTCCGCATCCTTCTCTGCTTCGATACGAAGGTCGAACCAACGATGCTCCCCGTCGACCGCTCGGGGAAATTCCACCCGCTGCGTCTCGCCCGTCTCGAGCGCTGCACGTTTGGCTGGCAGGACGAGGGCGGCACTGGTCTTGTCAAGAACGTCGTGCGCCCGTGCGCCCTGCATGTCGATGCCGGTCGAGCGGTCTTTGGCGCTGATCACCCAGGTATAGCGCAGCTCCCGATCGAGGCCGTAGAGTGTCACGCCCGCCAGGTCGATGGCGGTCTTGAAACGCCGCCGGCTGATCTCGAGCTCCCGTGCCAGATCAACCTTGGTCGTGCGGGCTGTCCGTTCCTGCTTCTCCGTCACGGCGGCCCGTCTTCCATTCGACATCTGTGCGTGCTCGGTTCCATCAGGCACCGATTTGTCTTGCCTCCATAGTCAGTTCGCGGCTCTTAGGCCGCCTCTGCGAGAGGGCAGGTGTCCAGCGCACAAGACACCCGCGCGGATGAACAACCGGTGAACCTTCCTCCTTCGAGGATTCTTCGCCTTACGCAAACCCCTCAGGCTTTCGGGTTGTTCCCGACCCGAGCACTCAGCCCGCCGCTGCCTTTTTCAGCCCCGTGGACTTCTGGTCGAAGAACAGCGCCTGGCTGATGATCGCCTTGACCATTTCCGGCTGGAACGGCTTGGTGATGAGGAAGGCCGGCTCCGGCCGGTCGCCGGTGAGCAGCCTCTCGGGATAGGCGGTGATGAAGATCACGGGCGCCTCGAAGCTTTGGAGCAGATCGTTCACGGCGTCGATGCCCGAGCTTCCGTCCGCGAGCTGGATGTCGGCGAGCACGATGCCCGGATAGCCCGACTGCACGGCCTCCACGGCCTGCTTGCGGGTGCGGGCGATGCCGAGCACGCGGTGACCGAGTGAGGTGACGAGCTGCTCAAGATCCATGGCGATGATCGGCTCGTCTTCGATGATGAGGACATCTGTCGCCACCTGCTCGGCGATCTCTCTGCCCGCTTCCTCGATAAGGCTGGCGATTTCGTCCTCGCTCGTATCGAGAACGGCCGCCGCATCCGCCGGCGGAAACTGCTCGACGGTAACGAGAAGAAACGCCTGGCGGGCCCTGGGTGTCAGGTCGGCCAGCCGCGCCTCGGCCGCGGCCTGAGGAGCCCCTTGCGGCGGTGCGGAGACCGTATTGAGACGCACCGAGGACCAAAGTTTTGTGAAGAGAGCATAGAGCGCGACGCGGGGATGCAAATCCGTCTGAAGCGCGCTCGGATCGGCCACCAGAGCCTCGAGCGTCGCCACCACGTAGGCGTCGCCGCTGCTCTGCCGCCCAGTGACAGCCCTCGCGTACCGACGCAAGTACGGGAGGTACGGCGCAATCTGGGAAGAAATTGACATGGAGATTCCTCTTGACCCCTGCTGATCGCCGGAACGATACCCTTGGACGGCCGTTAACGACCAGCCGCTTCTTAAGGTTCCCTTTAATAGGAAAAATTTTAGAATTGCGGGAACAACTCGGCCGATAGCTGCGTTAAAACGCGGGCTGGCGACTGAAAAGCTTCGGGAGGCGCGGGGACCGAGGCTTTTGAGGCAACTGAACTAAAAGGCCTGGGGACCATCATTGCTTCATTGGACCAACTGTCAATAACCCAAGAACCAGGGATCGCCCCTTGCATGGTCTCCGGGGCGTAGGGACGCGATGCTGATGACGACAAGAACGAAGCGGGAGGGACCTCCCTTGAAGCCTCCGGCGCTTGACCACGAGAGCCAGGCGCAGATCGGCCGGATGCTCAAGGCAATGTACGACGAGGTCGCCGACGAGCAGGTGCCCGACAAGTTTGTCGAGCTGCTCAGGCAGCTGGAAGCCAGCGAATCGGAGAAAAAATGAAGCCAAGCCCCGCGCTGCGCCACGATCTGGTGGCAGCGGTGCCAAGCTTGCGCGCCTTCGGCATCTCCCTCAGCGGGGACGCCGACCGCGCCGACGATTTGGTGCAGGAAACCCTCGTCAAGGCCTGGAGCAATCTCGACAGCTTCCAGGAGGGCACGAACCTGCGCGCCTGGCTTTTCACGATCCTGCGCAACCAGTTCTATTCGGAAATGCGCAAGAAGAAGCGCGAGGTCGAGGACGCGGACGGCTCGCTCCAGGCTTCGCTGTCGGTCCCGGCTGCCCAGCAGGGCCACATGGACATGGTCGATTTCCGGCGCGCGCTGCTCCAGCTTCCCGACGACCAGAGGGAGGCTCTGATCCTCGTCGGCGCGTCGGGTTTCGCCTATGAGGAGGCGGCCGAAATCTGCGGTGTCGCGGTCGGCACGATCAAGAGCCGTGTCAGCCGCGCGCGGCTGAAGCTCGCAGAGATCCTGAAGCTCGGCAAGGACGCCAATTTTGGCACCGACACGGCGGTCGAGATGGTCGCGACCGTGGTCGGCCATCGCTGAGCCATCATCCCGTCAACCCCGTTTGGCATCGTAGTTGCTTGGTCCATGGCGGAACTGCCGCTTTGCGGCCGCGTTGTTCTGGCGGGACGAACGAATGCGATATGGACAGGTTATGCTGCTGAAGATTGTGCTTTTGGGTGTTAGGATGGCGATGTTGGGGGCTATCGCATGGCATCAGCTGGTGCCGGCGCGGGTTCCCGTGAAGGTAAAAGCAAAGTCCTCCGGGGGCGAAAGTTCCGCTTGAGGATCAGTCGTTCGTTTCCGATTTCCCCAAGACCCGTAGCACTGTGTCCAGGAGAAGTTCTGGCGAATAGGGCTTCTCGAGTAGAGGGCGGCCTCTGAGGCGCGGCTCCCTGTCGTGGCTGCTATAGCCGGACATCAGGATCACCGGGATTGCCCGCCTGTCGAATTCCTCAAGAAGATCAAGGCCGCTCTCCGATCCGAGATGGAGATCGAGGAGTGCGGCGTCGAAGGATTCCTCCTCCAGAAGGGCCCGCGCTTGCGAGACGCCGTTGGCCCAGGCGACAGTGTCGGCCCCCTGTTCGCTGAGAGTGGTCTGGACATCCAGCGCAATGATCGCCTGATCTTCTACGAGCATGAGCCGCCGGCCGCTGAGCGGCCGCCCGGTGCCGGTGGGAGGCAATGAAGTATTTCCTTTCCGAGCAGACCGTGGCGTGTGTAGGAATCGCTGCGGCGCAAGCAGCATATGGACCCGCCGCTGCCTGCCGGGTCATTTAAAAATGACGTAAGGGCTTCTGGTGGCGAGTGTGCCGAAAAAGCTGGCGATCGCGCAGGAAAGGAATGTTCCGTGTACGCAGTGTCCCCTGCGGGCTTTGCGGATATTCAGGGATTTCACGCCCGAGGAACTGGCCTTCATCAACGGATTCAAGACCGCCGAGCTGACCGCCAAGGCTGGTTCCACCCTGCTCCTTGAGGGGCACAACAGCGCGCACCTCTACACGCTGCTTTCAGGCTGGGCGTTCCGCTACAAGACCCTCGACGATGGCCGCCGGCAGGTTCTGAACTTCCTGCTCCCGGGAGACTTCATCGGCCTCCAATCCTCGACCTTCAATGAGATGCAGCATTCCGTCGAGGCCCTCACCGACGTGGCCCTCTGTGTCTTCCCGCGCGACGGATTATGGACTCTCTATGCGTCGCATCCGGGGCTGGGCTTCGACATCACGTGGCTTGCCTCCCGTGAGGAAATGATCGTCGATAACCACCTCCTGAGCGTCGGGCGGCGGACTGCTCTGGAGAAGGTGGCCTATCTCTTTCTCCACCTTTACCGCCGCGCACGCGAGCTGCGGCTGGCCGAGAACGGCGCGGTGAAGCTGCCGCTTACCCAGCAGCACGTGGCGGATCTCCTGGGGATGTCCCTGGTCCACACCAACAAGACGCTCAAGCGGCTGTTCGAGCGAAAGCTCGTCAGATGGCGTGATCGCACGCTCACCATTCTCGATGAGAAAGGTCTCGCGGAGCTGTGTGGATATGAATTGGAGGGCGCGGCGCCGCGCCCTCTCATCTGAACAGAAACGAGCGGAAGCTGGTTAAATCAGATCGCCAGGCCGGAGTTGGGATCGATCTCGATTTCCGCCGTCCCGGAATTTCGCTCCTGATCGATCAGATCCGCGATCCAGGCAGGAGTTTCGCCGTTCTTGTTGATGACGGTCGAGCCGCCGGCGTTCTGGGACACGTCTGACCGGTTGCTCCAGGCCGAGCTTACGACGAGGATCGACGAAACGGCGGGAACGAGAGTGAGAAAAGCCACAGCCAGGGCCACTGCCAGCAAGGCGCGCTTTACGCCATTCTTTGCAATGTTTTCCATGACTTAGGCCCTCGATTGCAGGTTCAGTGCATTACGAACGTGCAAGCGGCTCTAATAGTTCCGTGCGCCTTTATGTGGGGTTTCGACAGTTGTTAAAAAAGTGCCCGGATCGAAGGAATTTTTCGATCCGGGCCCCCGGGGCCGCCCAGTGAGGGGATGGGGCAAGCAGCTCCGGAGTGGTGTCCTTAAGGATTGACGTAGATGCCGAAGGACGGGCGGCCATAGCCGTAGTGGTGGTGGCGATAGGGCGAGAGGCCCAGGCCGACCGAGGGGCCGCCGTAGTAGCCTTCGTAGCCAAACACGCGGTCGCGAGGTCCGTAGTAGGGGCCATAGCCGCGGCCATAGCGCTCGTCGCCAAACCGCCAGTCGTCCGTCGTGCGACCCCAGTTTTGCCGGTAGGCGCGGGATTCTCCACCCCCGTCACGCACGAGGACGAGCGGAGCGGTGGAGCTGTAGTGGGTGTTCGTGAGGGGCGCGGCGGTCGCTGCCGGGGCCATGAGGGCCAGGGCAAGCGCCGCCAGGGTGATCTTTCCTGAAATCATCGTCGTTCCTTCCAAAATGACCCTGCAGTCTGCCGGTTTCGAAGATTCCGATGTGGATGCAGGGGGGTGCGGACTGTTCGTGCCCGCTTTCTCGGGGCACGATCTGCTGGACCAGAAACGTTGGCGGGAGGACGATGGTTCCTGAAACTACTGCGTCCAGCGTTCGAGGAACGGCAGCAAACCGAGGATTCCCACGAGGATCAGGTAGGCTGCGACGATGTAGTTCAGCACCTTCGGCGCGATGAGGATGATGATTCCTGCAACGAGCGCCAGGAGGGGCATCAGGATTAGGGGGTCGATGTACATTGGCGGCCTTCCGGTTTTTTTGAAACTCAGGGGATCGAAGCCGACAGGGAACACCTCTCGCAGAGCCTGTTTTCCACGAGCATCTAAGCGGCGAAGGCGACAGACCTGTCGGTCCGTCGCCCTCGCCTTGCCGCTCGATCGCGGCAGGTTCGACATCCGGGCCCGGGGAGCAACCAAGGGGAGGGGGAGGCCAGCGGATGTCGGAAAATCTTTGTCAGGCACGCCGCATGAGATGCATCACCAGCGTCACGACGAGCCCAACCAGGAAGATGAAAAACAGGATCTGCGCTATGCCGGCTGATGCACCCGCGACCCCGCCGAAGCCTAGGGCGCCGGCGACAATCGCGATCAGAAGAAAGGTCAATACCCAGCCGAGCATGTCCGTCTCCATTCCGTCTCTTCGGGGCGCACAACGCAGGCGCTTGGCACAAGGTTCCGGGCCTGCCCGAAAAAGAAATGATCCTTCGGAGGAACAGTGCTGGTCATCCGCCGTTGGTGCCGGTCCATTTCAGGAGACCGTGGATGCTTTATTGGGCCGTTGTGTTTCTCGTCATCTCCCTCGTCGCAGGCGCGCTCGGCTTTCGCGGTGTCGCATCGGCCTCCGCGACGGTGGCGAAGGTTCTCTTCTTCATCTTCCTCGCCGTTTTCCTTGTTTTGCTCGTCCTGGGGCTCGGCCTGCTGGCCTAGCGGCCGAGCGGAACTGCTCGTCGACCGGCACCTGGAAGGCGACGGCGAGCCGGTTCGTCATGTTGGCGAGACCGACGACCGCGTAGAGTTCCGCGAGCATGGCCGGCGTTGCACCCTTGCCCGCCGCGGCGGCCGAGTGGCTGGCGCGGCAATATTCGCAGCCGTTCGTGATCGAAACCGCCAGATAGACGAGCTCCTTCGTGAGGGGATCGAGGCTTCCCGGCCCCATCATCTCCTTCAGGGAGCGCCACACATGCGACAGCATGCGGGGTTCGTTGGCGAGGTATTTCCAAAAGTTGTTCACGTCCTTCACGCCTCGCGTCCGCATGATGTCCTCGAACACCTTCCGGACGTCCTCCGAAGCCTGGCTCCGCTCGATTGCGTTCATCTGCCGTTCATCTCCGAATTCCTAGCGAGGGAATGGGCAAGCTCCTCATTGTAGCCGCAATAACGTGGCCAAAAATTCACGTGAGGGAATGCTGAAGAATCGCAGGAGATCAGAGATGAATCCACGCTCCGTTTTGGCAGGCCTCGCGGTGGCTTTGCTGTCGTCCGCCGCGATGTCCGTGTCGGTGGTCTCTTGGCCGTCTCCAGGCTTTGCTCAGGATTCGGAACCGGGAGTGGTCGAAGAGCAGGCGCCGCGCAAGGAGAAGAAAAAGCGTCAGCAGGTTGAGGAAGGCCAGGTCGAGCAGCAGATGGATCAGGCTCCCGCCGTGGTCGAGGAGCAGGCGCCGCGCAAGGAGAAGAAGAGAAAGCAGCAGCAGGCTGTCGAGCCCGAGCAGCAGGACCAGGCTCCTGCCGTCGCCGAGGAGCAGGCGCCGCGCAAGGAGAAGAAGAGAAAGCAGCAGCAAGCCGTCGAGCCCGAGCAGCAGGATCAGGCTCCTGCCGTCGCCGAGGAGCAGGCGCCGCGCAAGGAGAAGAAGATAAAGCAGCACCACGCCAACGAGCACGAGCAGCAG
>JBFXDI010000121.1:0-11400 GCA_050181295.1 Parvibaculaceae bacterium
GCCTCGGTTGCTCCGGCGCCGGGAGATATGCGATATATTTCCGATCTCAAGGGTTGCTGCGATGCGCCGGCTGATCCTGTGCCTGTGTCTGCTGGTTGCCCTTGCCGAGCCCGCCGCGGCGGAGCGGCGCGTCGCTCTCGTCATCGGAAACTCGACCTATACCGCCGTCACGCATCTGCCCAATCCGGTGAACGACGCGGACGATATCGCCGCCGCGCTTCGCCGCATCGGCTTCACGGTCAGCCTGACAAAGGATCTCGATTTCAACGGCTTCAGGCGCGCGCTCCGCGACTTCGGCGACGCCGCGGTCGGCGCCGACATGGCTGTTGTCTTCTATGCGGGGCATGGACTGGAGCTCGATGGGCGCAACTATCTCGTTCCCACCGATGCCGCTCTGAAGTCCGACCGCGACGTGCCGCTCGAGGCGATCGGGCTCGATTCCGTGACCGATGCCGTCGCGGGCGCACGGGGGCTGAGGCTGGTGCTGCTGGATGCCTGCCGCAACAATCCTCTCGCAGCCGCGATGCGGCTGACCCGGTCCACGCGATCCGTGAGCCGCGGGCTTGCGCGGGTCAATCCGGTTCCCGGGGTCCTCGTCGGATACGCCGCCAGGGAAGGCACGGTGGCCGCGGACGGGCAGGGCCGCAACAGCCCCTTCACCGCGGCTCTGCTGGCGCATCTGGAGGAGCCCGGCGTCGAGATTCGCCTCTTCCTCGGAAAGGTGCATGACAGCGTCATGGAGGCGACAAGCGACACGCAGGAGCCTTTCACCTACGGCGCCCTGGGCGGAAAAAGCATCTTCCTTGTCTCGCCGAAGCCCGGCGAGGAAGCGGGCGTCTCGGGCTTGGCCGCCGACTATGCGCTGGCGGAACGGATCGGCAGCATCGCCGCGTGGGATGCCTTCCTGGCCAGGCATGCGGGCGAGCCTGGGGATTTCCACGTGCAGCTCGCGCGCGCCGCGCGCGAGAAGCTTGCCGCCGCCGTCGCGCCGGACAAGGCGGAGACCCAGAAACTGGAGAAAGCGCCTGCAACGGGCGAAGTTGGAAAACTCGAAACCTCGAACCTGCCGGCCGAAGTCGTCCTCGACCCCGAGATGGTGAAGCTGGCGAACACGAATCCATTCTTCTCAGGCGCGCCTCCGCTGCGGCTGCACGCCTACGAATCCAGCCATCGATCGGCGGAGAAGAACACGGCCATGGAAAGGACCGTGAGACTCGATACGGCGTCTGGCGCGCTGGTCTCGATGGATCAGGCCTTCTCGTACGCCAGCGACTGGTACGCGGGCGGGCGCTATGAGAACCATACGCAGACCCGCTCGGTGCTGGCCGGCAACGGCCTCTTCTCGATCGGCGCCTTCAGCCTCTCCACGACCCGGATACCAGGCAGCCCGGAGGAGCGCCGCACGAACACCTTCGTCGCCTATCGCATCGAGCTGAGCGGAACGGTTTTTCCCCTCGATATCGGGCGCTCGTTCTCCTACCGCATCTCGGGCCGCCACACGCCGAGCGATTTCGGCGAGTCGGTGACGGAAACCACCTGCGAGGTCGAGCGTGCGCTCGACGCCGCACTTTTCCACGAGAATCTGACGGGCAAGGCCATTGTCGTCGGCTGCAAGCGGGCCGTCTCCTGGAGCAAGCCCGGTTCCAAGCCGTCCGAAACGACGGTCAAGCGGATCTTCTTCGAGGCGCTCGGAACCTGGGTCGAGGCCGACCCGAAAGCCCCCGAGAAGCCGATCCTCGGCACGAACTTCGTGCTCAAGTCCTTCGAACTGGCGGGTCAATAGCCGCAGTTGCCAGCGATCGCGGCGGGATCGCCGCCCGAAGGGTCGGGCCGCCTTGACAACCTCGACCCTGCATGCGCTTTTCCGCCGCGATTCCCGTCAATTCAGCCCAGCCGGACGATCCCCATGCATGTCTACCGGAGCCACACCTGCGGCGCGCTGCGCGCGAGCCATATCGGGGAGACCGTGCGCCTGTCCGGCTGGGTGCACCGGGTGCGCGACCATGGCGGCCTCCTCTTCATCGACCTGCGCGACCATTACGGCCTGACCCAGGTGGTGGCCGATCCCGACTCGCCGGCCTTCGCCATGGCGGAGAAGGTGCGCTCGGAATGGGTCGTCAGGATCGACGGCAAGGTGAGGAAGCGCCCGGAAGGCACCGAGAACCGCGAGCTTCCGACGGGCGAGGTCGAGATCTTCGCCTCCTCGATCGAAGCCCTGTCGGAAGCCTCCGAGCTTCCGTTGCCGGTGTTCGGCGAGCAGGAATATCCGGAGGACCTGCGGCTGCGCTACCGCTTCCTGGATCTCAGGCGCGAGCGCCTGCACGGCAACATCATGAAGCGCGGGGCGATCATCGAGTCGATCCGCCGCCGCATGCGCGAGCAGGGCTTCTTCGAGTTCCAGACGCCGATCCTCACCGCTTCGAGCCCGGAAGGGGCGCGCGACTACCTCGTGCCCTCCCGCGTGCATCCCGGAAAATTCTACGCGCTGCCGCAGGCTCCGCAGCAGTTCAAGCAGCTCGTGATGATGTCGGGCTTCGACCGCTATTTCCAGATCGCGCCGTGCTTTCGCGACGAGGATGCCCGCGCCGACCGGGCGCCGGGCGAGTTCTACCAGCTCGACGTCGAGATGAGCTTCGTGACGCAGGGCGATGTTTTCGCGGCGATCGAGCCCGTGATGCGCGGCGTCTTCGAGGAGTTCGCGGAGGGAAAGGCGGTGACGGAAAAGTTCCCGCGCATCGCCTATCGCGATTCGATCCGCAAATACGGCACCGACAAGCCGGACCTGCGCAACCCGATCGAGATGCAGGCCGTGACCGAGCATTTTTCCGGCTCGGGCTTCAAGGTCTTCGCCGGCATGATCGCCGCCGATCCGAAGGTCGAGATCTGGGCGGTGCCGGCCCGGAAGGGCGGGTCGCGCGCCTTCTGTGATCGCATGAACGCATGGGCTCAAGCGCAGGGACAGCCGGGCCTCGGCTATATCTTCTGGCGCGAGGGCGAGGAGGGTGGCGCCGGCCCCGTCGCCAAGAACATCGGGCCAGAGCGGGCCGAAGCCATCCGCGCGCAGCTCGGCCTCTCCGTCGGCGACGCCGTGTTCTTCGTCGCCGGTCGTCCGGAAAAATTCTACCGCTTCGCCGGCGAGGCGAGGACGCGCGCCGGCGAGGAGCTGGGGCTCATCGACAAGGAGCGCTTCGAATTCTGCTGGATCGTCGATTTCCCGATGTTCGAGTGGAGCGAGGAGGAGCAGAAGGTCGACTTCTCGCACAACCCGTTCTCGATGCCGCAGGGCGGGCTCGAGGCGCTGGAGACCAAGGACCCGCTCGACATCCTCGCCTACCAGTACGACATCGTCTGCAACGGCGTGGAACTGTCCTCAGGCGCCATCCGGAACCACAAGCCGGAAATCATGAAGAAGGCCTTCGGGATCGCGGGCTATTCCGAGGAGGTTCTGGTCGAGCGCTTCGGCGGCATGTACCGCGCCTTCCACTACGGAGCGCCGCCCCATGGCGGCATCGCGCCGGGCATCGACCGCATCGTCATGCTGCTCTGCGGCGAGCAGAACCTGCGCGAGGTGGTGCTGTTCCCGATGAACCAGCAGGCGCAGGACCTGATGATGGGCGCGCCCTCGGAGGCGACGCCCAAGCAGCTCCGCGAGCTTCACATCCGGCTGAACCTGCCGGAAAAGTGAGGCGTATTGGAGGTGCGCGCCCTCGCGCACCTCAGCGGGCGGCGGGGGCGCCGCCCCTCCGTAGGTGCGTTGCCTAGCGATTGGCCTCGACGCTCGGCCCGAGCACGTAGAGCAGAACCGTCGGCACCTGCATCGCGTCGAGGATGACGGCGCCGGGCAGAGGAGCCGGCGGCTTCAATTCGATGTCGAGCGAGCGCGGCTCGTTGAGGAATTTCGTGTAGCTGGCGATACCCTTCTCGTAGACGGGCGAGCCCTTGAAATCGAGAAATTCGCGCTGCAAGCTCTCGACGCGCTCCTGCGTGAACGCCGCCACGTCGATGCCGCGGCGCACCGACTCGCTGTTGATGGTGCGCGTGAGAAACGACCGGTCCTCATAGCGGATCTTCAGGCCGTTGAGAGTAGGCTTCCGCATGAGCTCGGCGAACTCGGTGGAGCCCATGTTGCCGAGCAGCGCGGCGAGCAGGAAATGCGGCGGGACATTGCTGGCCGACAGGCTGCCCTGGATGGAGGCCATGTCCTTGCCCGTCGCCTGCGCCTCGATGTCGTAGCTCCTGGCATCGCCCGAAGCGGCGATCTTCCAGCGCCCCGAAAGGCCGAGCTCGACCGACCCGTAGCCGAGCTGCAGGAAGTCGATATCCAGCATCTGCTTGAGGAGGCTGCCGGGTACCGCGACCTTTTCGATTCCAAACTGCGCCGTGGCCGACCCGGCAACAAAGTCCCCGTCCCAGGTCCATTTGATCTTCTCGACCGACGCGCTCTCGTTGCCGAGCAGCAGGAGCGCCTCCGGGATCTCGTATTCCCGCGCCGGAAGGGTCGCCGCCATTCCGCCCTCGATATCCTTCTGGTCCGTGGGCACCGGTTTCACGACCATGTCCCGGATGACGAACTGCGGCAGCACGACCGACGCGCCGCCCCCGAAGGAAAGCGTCATGCCGGTGAACTTCAGTTCTCCGATGTCGTAGCGGCCGAGCTGCTCCTTGATGCCCGAGAAGGTGACCTGCTCGGCCGTCACCGGCGCGGGCTGGTCGGCGGACGTCGGGATGGAGAACTTGGAAAGCCGGATGGCCCCGTCCGGGAGGATGTCGAACTTTTCGGATGTGGGCTGCACCCGAAACAGCAGCGCGACGCCGTCGTAAACCGCCTTGACGACGGGCGGCTCATCCGCCGCTGTCGCAGGCTGCAGCGGCACGACCAGGACGGCGCCAAGGCAGAGCGAGGCCCGGAGCAAGCTTATCGCGGCTGCGCGCATGGACAAATTCTCCCCAAGCGTCCGGCCAGGGAGCAGCCGGACGGCCCAAAGGCACTATATCCCTTCCGCCGGGCTCCGGCGAGATGGGCTCAGTCGTTCGCGGTGACCTTGAGCGCCAGGAGGCGGATAAGGGCGGCCGGATCCTGCATCGCCTGCATGATCTGGGAGCCCTGGACCGGTTCGGGCGGAGCAAGCATCAGGGTGATGGAGCGCGGGTTCTTGAGGAAAGTTCCAAGCGCGGCGAGGCTCTCATTGGCGATGCCGGGGGAGCCTAATTGGGCCAGCGACACCTGCACCGCCGCGGTCATCTCGTTGATGAGCGAGTCGATGTCCTTCCCCTGCATTTTCGCCGCCATCGCCAAGAGGCGGGTCGTGACGGAGGCATCCTCGAAGCGGATCTTCACGCGGCGGAACGAGATGCCCTCGGCGTCCTTCGCAAGGGTCTCGAGCTTCGGATCGGGCGAGGACGCCGCCATGAGCAGCGAGGCCGGGAGGCCGTCAGCCGCCATGTCGATCGTAAGCGCGCCCACGTCCTTTCCCGAGAGTTTGATCTGGAAATCGAAGCCCGTCTTGGTTCCGTCCTGTGTCGTCAGGCCTTGCGCCACCATCCCCACCTCGAGGGACTGGTACCCCACCTCCGACAGCATGTTGCTTCCGTCAGCCGCCGCGAAGACCTCTCCGGGAATGCGGATGGGTGAAACCTCGATATGCGTGATGCCGGCGCCGGTGTCGGGATTGCCGTCCCAGGTGCTGCGGATGCGGCCCATGGGAATGCTCTTGCCGCCGACGAGGATCAGCCCTTCCGGGACTGTGAACTCCTTGCCCCACATATTGGCGCTGAGAAGCCGGTCGAGGTCGGTCGGCTGGTCCGGGAGCCTGTTGATGTAGATCGTGCTGCCTTCGATCACCGGCATTGCAACGGCGAAGACGCTGCTTATCGTCATCGTCATGCCGGTCCATTTCGCCTTGGCGATCTCGTACTTTCCTGGCGCCCTTTCCCGCGTTCCCGACAGTTCGAGCTGCTCGATCTCGTACTTCAGGTCCTCGGTCATGCCCATTTGGGCTTCCGTGGGACCAGCCTTGATGACCATGCCCAGGCCCTTGATGCGGACCGTACCGTCCGCATCGACGACGATGTCCGAATAGGTCGGCCTTACGCCGGTGTTCCGCTCGGTGTTGTCGAGCAGCGCCTTGAGCGCCGGCGGCTCCTCGGCGGCAAGCGCCGGAAAGGCGAATAGAACGAGGCAGCCAAGAACGGTCGGGCGGAAGAGGCGGGACATGGTCTGGGCGCTCCACAGGGCCGGCATGGCCTCACCGCACTATAGCTATCCGCGTGGAGCCGCAAAGTGGGCTTCTTGCGCCTGGAAGACCGATGGAGGATAGAAAGAGGACGCTTCTGCCGGTCTCTGGGGGGTCAGCCGCCAACATGCCGCGTACGGTCACGGACGAACTGCGCGAGAACGCGCTGCACTACCACCGCTCTCCGCGTCCGGGAAAGCTCGAGATCAAGGCCACCAAGCCGCTCTCGAACCAGCGCGACCTGGCGCTCGCCTATTCGCCCGGTGTCGCGGCCGCCTGCGAGGTCATTGCCGCCGACCAGTCGGAAGCCGACACGCTGACCTCCCGCGCCAATCTCGTGGCCGTGATCTCGAACGGCACGGCCGTGCTGGGCCTTGGCAATATCGGCGCGCTCGCCTCCAAGCCCGTCATGGAGGGCAAGGCGGTGCTCTTCAAGAAGTTCGCGGGCATCGATGTCTTCGACCTCGAGGTGAGCGTCACGGATCCGGAGCGCTTCTGCGAGGTGGTGGCGGCGCTGGAGCCGACCTTCGGGGGCATCAACCTCGAGGACATCAAGGCGCCGGAGTGCTTCGAGGTCGAGGATGCGCTGAAACGGCGGATGAACATCCCGGTCTTCCACGACGACCAGCACGGCACGGCGATCATTGTGGCCGCCGCCGTCCTCAACGCCATGGAGCTCGCCGGGAAGAAGCTGTCGGACGTGAAGCTCGTGGCCTCGGGCGCCGGCGCCGCCTCGCTCGCCTGCCTCAACCTCCTCGTCTCGCTCGGGCTGCCGCGCGAGCGGATCTGGGTCTCCGACATCGACGGCGTGGTCTATGAGGGCCGCGCCGCCTCCATGGACCGCTGGAAGTCGGCCTACGCCCAGAAGACCGATGCCCGCACGCTCGCCGACATCATCGAGGGCGCCGACATCTTCATGGGCCTCTCGGCAGGGGGCGTCCTCACCCCGGAGATGGTGAAGCGGATGGGCAAGCAGCCGCTCATCATGGCGCTTGCCAACCCCAACCCGGAGATCATGCCGGAGCAGGCGCGCTTCGTGCGGCCGGACGCCATGATCTGCACCGGGCGTTCCGACTATCCGAACCAGGTCAACAACGTCCTGTGCTTCCCCTATATCTTCCGGGGCGCGCTCGACGTCGGCGCAACCGCCATCAACGAGGAGATGAAGATCGCCGCCGTGCGCGCCATCGCCACGCTTGCGCACGAAGAGACTTCCGACGTCGCGGCCAGGGCTTACGGCGCCGAGATGAAGCTTTTCGGCGCCGACAGCCTGATCCCATCGCCCTTCGACCCGCGCCTCATCCTGCGCATCGCGCCCGCGGTCGCGAGGGCCGCGATGGACACCGGCGTCGCCCGCCGTCCCATCAAGGATTTCGAGGCCTACGAGGAGGGGCTCGGCCGCTTCGTCTTCCGCTCCGGTTTCGTCATGCGGCCGGTCTTCGCCCGCGCCCGCGCCGACCTCAAGCGCATCGTCTATGCCGACGGCGAGGACGAGCGCGTGCTGCGCGCCGCCGCCGCCGCAATCCAGGACCGCTTCGCCGCTCCCGTGCTGATCGGGCGGCCGGATGTCGTGGCCTCCCGCCTCGCCCGGCATGGGCTTTCGCTGCGGCCGGGGACGGATTTCGAGCTCGTCAACCCGCAGGACGATCCCCGCTACCGCGACTATGTCGAGACGCTCCTTTCCCACACCGCCCGCAAGGGCATCACGCCCGACATCGCCCGCACTCTGGTGCGCACCAACAATACGGTGATCGCGGCGCTTGCGGTCGCGCGCGGCGACGCCGACGCCATGATCTGTGGGCTCGAAGGCCGCTTCAGCCGGCATCTGGAGCATATCCGCAACATCATCGGCCTGTGCCCCGATACTCACGACTTCTCGACCGTCAACCTGGCGATCCTCACCCGCGGCCTCTATTTTTTCGCCGACACCTATGTCTCGCCGGATCCGTCGGCCTCGGAGCTCGTGGAGATCGCAAAGCTCACCACGCAGCTCATCCGCCGCTTCGGCATCGAGCCCAAGATCGCCTTCCTGTCGCAGTCGAGCTTCGGCAGCTCCGACACGTTCAGCGCCCGCAAGATGCGCGAGGCCGTCGCCATGCTGCATGCGCAGGAGCCGGAGCTCGAGGTGGAGGGCGAGATGCACGGAAACGCCGCGCTCGACGAGGAGCTGCGGCGGCGTGTCCTGCCGGACGGACGCCTGAAGGGCGAGGCCAACACCTTCATCCTGCCGAACCTCGACGCCGCCAACATCGCCTACCAGCTCGTCATGGGGCTGGGCGAGGCCACACCGGTCGGGCCGATCCTGCTCGGGGCGGCCAAGCCCTGCCACATCCTCACGCCATCCGTCACGGCGCGTGGCGTCATCAACATGACCGCCATCGCCGCCGTCGAGGCGCAGGACCAGCAGTCAGGATAGACGCCTCTGCCTTCCGGCTTCGGTCACGCCTTGCTCGGAGCGCCCGCGAGCGCTTCTATCCGATCGCCCAGGACTTGCGAGAACGCCGCGTTCATTGCCGAGAAGGCCTGCTGCCTCGGCCGCACAAGAATGAGTTCGTAGACCGGAGCGTCGCGCAGCGGGACAGTCCTGAGGCCGAGCCGATCTGCGAAGAAGTGACCTGTGATGGGATCCACCAGAGCGGCATCCATGCCCTGCAGGACCATCGCCGCGGCAGCGTAGGATACGGGGATGTTCAACCTCGCCATCTTCTGGATCCGGGTGCGGCAGCGGCGCTTGCGCATCTGGCCGCCAGGTATGTCGCGTCGGGAACGACGAGGCTCTGCGGCTCGAAATCGGAGATGTCCATCATTCGCCTGCCTTGTCCTCGGGCGTCGTCCGCCCTGAGAACCACGACATAGGGCATGTGCCAACGGGCTACGACCGTAACGCCTGTGACGGACTCGAGCGGGCTGATCAGGCCAAGATCCACCCGTCCGTTCCTTACTCCATCCATGGTCTGGTGGCTGGCCTGCACCTGAACCGAGATGCGCACGTCTCTGTAGGAGCGGGCGAATGCTGCAACCGCGCTGGGGATCAGCTCGAAAGCGCCTGCGGGGTTGGTGGCGATCGAAATGGCGCCGCGAGCGAAATCACGGATCTCGCGGGCGGCCCGCGAGATGTCTCTCAGACCCAGAAAGGCGCGGTTGATCTCTTCGTAGAGAAGCTCTGCCTCACGGGTGGGCGTGATACCGCGCCGATGCCGGAGAAACAGGACCAGTTGCGTTTCCCGCTCCAGCCCATGCAGCAGCCGGGTCATCTGCGGCTGCGAGGTGCCGAGCGCGCGTGCGGCCGCGCTGAGCGACCCAGCCGCCATGATATGCCTGAAGGCCTCGACCAGCTTCAGAGAAAGTCTCGGCTCCTCGATCATATCAGAACTGTATGGCAGATGGCTCTTTGCGCATTATACGAGCATTCCTGAGACTTCTACACTGAACTCTGCCAGCGACGGAGTTCCCGTGACGAACATCATCCTGATCATGGCCGATCAGCTTCGCGCCGACGCGATGGGATATGCCGGCAATCCTTTGCGGGTCACGCCTGCGATCGACAGTCTTGCGGCACGTGGCGCCGCCTTTCTCAGGCACCACACCCCCAACCAGATCTGCTCGCCGAGCCGGGCGTCCCTGTTCTCCGGTCTCTATCCCCGCCACCACGGCCTGCATCGCAACGGCGTGGCGCTCGGCGAATCCGTGGACCTCCTCACGCATGGCCTGAAGCGTGCCGGCTTCACCACTTTCGGATCGGGCAAGTTCCATTTCCAGCCGATGGAGGCGCCCGCGGAATACGCCATGCCAGAGTCGTGGGCCTTCTGGCGCGAGGCGGCCTCCAAGGACTGGCATGGGCCATTCTACGGGTTCGACTCGGTCGCTCTCGTCATCGGCGAGTCGTCCTACAGCCCGCAGGGCGGCCACTATGCGCAGTGGCTCCGGCAGCATCATCCGGATCTGACGGGCCACTACGATGTCGAAAGAGCCCTGGAAGGCCCGCCGCCGGATCTCGATGAGGTGTGGGAATCGGCAATGCCGGTCGAGGCTCACTACAACACATGGATCACGGACCGGGCGACGGCGTTCCTTGAAGGAGCGAGCGCCGACGAGCCTTTCTTCCTCTTCGTCTCCTATCCGGACCCTCATCATCCCTTCACACCGCCCCGGCCCTACAGTCGTCTGGTGGAGATGGACAAGGTTCCAATGCCGGCCGTGACGGAGGGGGAGCTGGAGCGCTTGCCCCCCTACATCCGCAATCTCACCGATGAAAGCGCTGACGAAAGCTACCTGTCGCTGGTGCTCGGCCATGGCGCGCCCAGGGAGCAGGGCTACATGATGCGGACAGCCGGTCTCGGCGAGAGGACGTTACGGCGCCTGATCGCCTACACCTATGGCATGATCGGGATGATCGACGATGGCGTGAGCCGGATCGTATCGGCGGTAGACTCGCGAGGACTGCTGGAGGACACCGTCATCATATTCACCTCCGACCATGGTGAGTTTCTTGGCGACCACGGGCTGCTCCACAAAGGACCACCTCCCTTCAGGCAGCTTCTGGAAGTTCCCCTTGTAATGGCGGGACCGGGCATCTCTCACCGACGCATCGAGGCCCTTACGAGCCATATTGACCTGAAGCCCACTTTTCTCGACATCGCAGGCGCAGCTTTCAACGGTGGAGATGGAGTTTCACTCCTGCCCCTCCTGAGGGGAAAGAGGGAGAGTGTTCGCGATCTCCTGTTCGCCGAGTATCATCCGCGCGTGGCGAGCGAGCAGTACAATCAGAGCGTCATAACCCGGGATGCGCGCCTGACCGTCTATCCTCTGTCTCCGGGATGGGGAGAGTATTTCCGCCACGGGGGCGATCCCGGCGAACATCAGAATCTTTTCAAAGACCCTGCCCGCCAGAAGGAGATCAAGACGCTGGCGGCGCAGCTTGAACGTAGATTTCCGCCTAAACCTGAAGTGCCTTCCGTGCCAATCGCTGTCTACTGATCAAGGCTGCCAGCAAGGGGTTTCTCATGAACAAGCATTCGCTGAATTCGCTGCTCCGCAACCCTCGGCTTTCCCGGCGTGAGTTCGTTACCGCGGCGATTGCCGCAGGCCTGACGGCAAGTGCCGCCAACGGTCTTTTCTCGGCAGCCGCGCACGCACAGGCACAGCCAAAGAAAGGAGGCCGCTTCCG
>JBFXDI010000122.1:0-11280 GCA_050181295.1 Parvibaculaceae bacterium
ATGCCCGGATGGATGGAATGGCCGATACGCCGCCGAGCGAGCCGCTGGAACTCTTCGAACGCTGGTTCGCGGAGGCCAAGGAAAAAGAACCCAACGACCCGACCGCGATGGCGCTGGCGACCGTCTCGCCGGAGGGCCAGCCGAGCCTGCGCATGGTGCTGCTGAAGGACGCCGACCTGCGCGGTTTCACCTTCTACACGAACTACGAGAGCCGCAAAGGCGCGCAGCTCCTCGCCACGCGCAAGGCGGCGCTCTGCTTCCACTGGAAGTCGCTGCGCCGGCAGGTGCGGATCGAAGGCGCGGCCGAGCCGGTCCCGGACGAGGAAGCCGATCGCTATTTCGCGAGCCGGCCGCGGACGAGCCAGATCGGCGCCTGGGCCTCGGACCAGTCCCGCGCGCTGACCGAGCGGTTCGAGCTCGAGCGGCGGGTCGCGCAGTTCACCGCGAAGTTCGGCATCGGAGCCGTCCCGCGCCCGCCGCACTGGTCCGGCTTCCGGGTGGTTCCCGCGCAGATCGAATTCTGGGAGGACCGGCCGTTCCGGCTGCATGACAGGCTCGTCTATCATCGGACGGCTGCGGGCTGGCGGACCGAGAAACTCTTCCCCTAGGAGCGCCCGCGAATGGATGCGCGTCCGACCGAAACCGTGACACAGGCCGGGGCTCCGCCGGGCGAGGCGGAGCGGATGATGCGCCTCGCGACCTATGCGGCGGTCGGGGTCGCCTTGTCCCTCATTGCCATCAAGTTCGTGGCCTACCTGCTGACCGGCTCGGTCAGCATGCTCTCGACCCTCATCGATTCGATGCTGGATGCGGCGGCGTCGCTCATCAACCTCGTCGCCGTCCGGCACGCCCTGACGCCGGCCGATCGCGAGCACCGCTTCGGCCACGGCAAGGCGGAGGCGCTGGCCGGGCTCGGCCAGGCGGCCTTCGTGGCCGGCTCGGCGGTGTTTCTGGTCCTCCAGGCGGGTGGCCGTCTCTATCGCCCGACGCCGATCGAGAACGAAGCGGTCGGCATCGGCGTGATGATCGCCTCCATGGCGCTGACGGGCCTTCTGGTCCTGTTCCAGCGACAGGTGATCAAAAAAACCCGGTCGATCGCGATCTCGGCGGATTCGCTCCATTACGCGGGCGATCTCGCGGTGAACATCGCGGTCGTGGCGGCGCTCGTCCTCTCGACGCAGCTCGGCTGGTATCTGGCCGACCCGCTCTTCGCGCTCGCCATCGGCGCCTTCATTCTCTTCACGGCCTGGCAGATCGCCCGCTCCGCCTTCGACATGCTGATGGACCGGGAGATGCCCGACGAGGCGCGCGAAAGGATCAAGCAGATCGTCCGCGCCCATCCCCAGATCCGCGGCCTGCACGACCTCCGCACCCGCACGGCCGGCCGGGACAGCTTCATCCAGTTCCATCTCGAGATGGATGGCGGCATGTCGCTGACCGAGGCCCATCGGGTCGCCGAGCAGGTCGAGATGGCGATTATGGCCGAGTTTCCGGCCGCCGAAGTCATCATCCACGAGGACCCCGAAGGGGTTGCGGAGGTCCGCACCAAATTCGCATGATGTCGGGAAGCCGCCGGCAGGGCGGCCGGGATGCCGTTCCTTCCCGCGAACGGCCGGTCGGCAGGGAGACGAGAGAATGGGTTACGCAAGCATCCTGGCCTTGGCGGACGGCACCGCGACCAGCGACGCCGTGCTCGACGCGGCGGTCCAGCTCGGCCGCAAGTTCGGCGCGCAGATCGAGGTGATCCACCTGAAGCCCGATCCGTCCTCCCTCGTGCCGGTGGTCGGCGAAGGCATGTCCGGCGCGCTCATCGAGCAGATGATCGATTCCATGACCCGCATGCTGGAAACTCGCGGCACGCAGGCTCGCGCCGCCTATGACCGCGTGGTGGTGCCGACGGGGCTCGGCGCGACCTGGCGCGAAGTGAGCGGCCCGGGGCCGGAGAATCTCGCGACGGCCGGCCGCTTCGCCGATCTCACCGTCGTGACCAGGCCCGCCGGCGAGGACAGCGTGACCCAGGCGGCGCTGCTCGACGCGGCGATGTTCGATACCGGCCGCCCGGTCCTGATCGTGCCGAGCGGGCCGGCGTCCGCGATCGGCGAGACCATCGCGGTCGGCTGGAACGGCACGGCCCATTCGTCGCGCGCGGTCTATGCCGCGCTGCCGCTGCTGAAAAAGGCGAAGTCGGTCAGCATCATCGCGATCGGCGAGGACGACAAGGCGGCGCCGGCCGCGGCGCTCGCCGGCTATCTCGCGCGGCACGAGGTCGCCGCGGCGGTGGTGCGCTCGGACGGCGGCGGCGCGCCGATCGGACGGGCGCTGCTCGAGCAGGCGGCCGGGGTCGGCGCCGACCTGCTGGTGATGGGCGGTTACGGCCATAGCCGGCTCCGCGAGATGATGCTGGGCGGGGTGACGCGGTTCGTGCTGAACAACGCCACCATCGCGGTGATGATGTCGCACTGACTGATGGCCGGCGGCCGGGCGCGCCGGCTGGCGCGGTGCGGCGGTTCGGCTAGAATGCCGGCATGAGCGCCGAGCGGCTGACCATGGTGTTGACGGGAGCGAGCCGCGGGATCGGCCACGCGACGGTCAAGCGCTTCAGCGAGGAAGGCTGGCGGATCATCACCTGCAGCCGCGAGACGGTGCCGGAGGAGTGCAAGCGCGACCCGAACTGGACTCACCACATCACCGCCGACCTCAGCGACGCGGCGGATGCGGACCGGTTCATCGCAGAGGCCAAGGGCATCATCGGCGAGGGCGCGCTGCAGGCGCTGATCAACAATGCCGCCGTGTCGCCCAAGACCAGCTTCAAGGAACGGCTCGGCATCCTGAATGGGGACGTCGACGCCTGGCGCGACGTGTTCGAGCTCAATTTCTTCGCGCCGCTGAAGCTCGCCCGCGGCTTCGCCAAGGCGCTGCATCGCGGCCAGGGCTCGGTCGTCAACATCACCTCGATCGCCGGCCATGCGATCCATCCCTTCGCGAGCTCGGCCTACAGCACCTCGAAGGCGGCGCTCTCGGCGCTGACGCGCGAGCTCGCGGTCGAGTTCGCGAGCCTCGGCGTGCGGGTGAACGCGGTGGCGCCCGGCGAGATCGAGACCGGCATGATCGGGCCGGAATACGAGGCGCTCATTCCGCGCATCCCGATGCACCGGATGGGACGGCCGGAGGAGGTCGCCGCCGCGGTCTATCGGCTCTGCACCGCGGATTTCGCCTATGTCACCGGCACCGAGATCTTCGTCACCGGCGGCCAGCATCTCTACTGACCGGATCCCGGCTGACCGGCGCTAAAGCCGCGGCTTGAGCGCGCGGAACCAGGCGAGCCGCGCCTCGACCTGGGCGATGTCGTGATCGAGCCATTCGAGGAGGTGGCCGGGCGTCCCGGCGTGGCGCGAGCGCAGGTCGCCGAGCCGCGCCAGCTCCTGCTCGCAGGTCTCGCTCAGCACGTCGGCCTGGAGCCGGCGTTCCTCGGGCTCGAGCGCGGCGATGAAGCGGATCTTGAGCGCGATGATGAGCTTGTTGATCTCGCCGAGCGGCCCCCGGAGGTTGGCGGTCAGCAGCCGGCGCAGCTCCTCGCGGCCGGCGGCGGTGATCGCCATCGGGGCCGCTTCGCCGCCGTCCGCGCCGGCTTGCGTCTCGACCAGCCCCTCGACCCGCAGCAGCTCGATCGAGGGCGACAGCAGGTCGAGCGACGGGCCGACGATCCGGCCGGCGAAGAACCGGACCTCGCTCGCGAGCGCGCCGTAGGGCTTCGGCGCCTCCCACAGGCTGCCCAAAGCCGCCAAGCGAATGGCATCGCTCGGTATGAGGCTGTTGTCGCGATACATGGCAACCCGGGAGAAAGCGGCCCAAGGGTAGGAACGCGGGAGCCCGCTGTCCAGCGGGCGGCCTCCCTCGGGCGATGGCCGGAGAAAGCGGGAAACGGGCCGGCCCGCAGACCGGCCCGCCAGCCTAGCGGATGCCGCGCAGCCGCTCGGACCGCCGGCGCAGCAGCTCGACCGTCGTCAGCATGACGGTGGCGAACAGGATCAGGAGCGTGGCCGCGGCGGTGATGGTCGGGCTGATCTGCTCGCGGATGCCGCTGAACATCTGCTTCGGCAGCGTGCGCTGCTCGGGGCTCGCGATGAAGAGCACCACCACCACCTCGTCGAACGAGATGACAAAAGCGAAGAGCGCGCCCGAGATCAGGCCCGGCAGGATGAGCGGCATGATGACCTTGAAGAAGACGGTCATCGGCTTCGCCCCCAGCCCCTGCGCCGCGCGGCTCAGCGAATGGTCGAACCCCATCAGGGTCGCCGTCACCACGATCACGACGAAGGGCGTTGCGAGCGCTGTATGGGCCAGAATCAGGCCCAGATAGGTGTTGATGAGGCCTATTTGGGCATAGAAAAAATACATGCCGACGGCGGTTATGACGACCGGCACGATCATCGGGGAGATGAGGATGCTCATCACGACGCTGCGCGCGGGGAATTTCGCGCGGCTGAGGCCGAGCGCCGCGGTGGTGCCGAGCGTGGTCGCGAGGATCGTGGTGCAGACCGCAACGATGACGCTGCTCTTGAGCGCATCCAGCCAGCGGGCCGAGCCGAAGAAATCCTCGTACCAGCGCAGCGAAAGGCCCGGCAGCGGATAGGTGAAATAGGGCTCCGGGTTGAAGGAGAGCGGCATGATCACGAGAATCGGCGCGATCAGGAAAAGCAGGACCGCCGCGCATATCGCCCGGAAGATGTAGTACCAGGCGCGCTCGACCGGGGTTGCGTATGCAGGAACAGCCATCGTCAACCTCACCCGAACTTCATGCGGTCGACGCCGACCAGCTTGTTGTAGACGAAGTAGAGCAAAAGCGTCGCGGCGAGCAGGACGGCGCCGAGCGCGGAGGCCATGCCCCAATTCACCTCGCGGTTCGTGTAGAGCGCCACGAAGTAGCTGATCATCTGGTCCTTCGGTCCGCCGACGAGCGCCGGGGTGATGTAGTAGCCGAGCGACAGGATGAAGGTGAGGAGGCAGCCCGCGGCGATGCCGGGTACCGTCTGCGGGAAATAGACGCGCCAGAACGCATAGAATTGCCCGGCGCCGAGCGAGCGCGCGGCGCGCACATGCGTCGGCGGAATCGTCTTCATCACGCTGAAGATCGGCAGCAGCGTGAAGGGAAGCTGGATATGCGTCATGGCGACGACGGTGCCGAACCGGTTGAAGATGAGCTGGACCCGCTCGTCGAAGATGCCGAGGAAAATCAGCAGATCATTGAGGACGCCCTCGGTCTGCAGCAGCACCACCCAGGCGGTCGTGCGCACCAGCAGCGATGTCCAGAACGGTAGCAGGACCAGGATCATCAGCAGGTTGCTGGTCTTGACCGGCAGGGTCGCCAGCAGATAGGCGACGGGGAAGCCCAGCAGCAACGTCGCCAGGGTCACCATCACGCTGATCTCGATGGTCCGGATGAAGATGTCCTGATAGACCGCCTGATTGGCCGGGCGGTGCCGGATGTTATTGTCGACGTCGTATCGATAGTCGAGCGCATTCAGCAGGTAGAAGTCCGTGTAGGCGGCGCTGGAACGCTTGATGACGTTCCAGGTCTCGCGCTCACCCCACATCGGGTTGATCTCGATCAGCTTCTCCTTGAACGGCCCCGTGCCTTCCAGCTTCGCGACCTCACGGCCCGTGGCGATGATCTTGCTGCGGATGCCGGGGACTTCGTAGTTGAGCCGTTTGCCGATCGCGGCGACGGGGGTCTTCTCGATCTGCGCTTTTTTCAGATCTTCGACGACCGCGGCGAAGGCCGCTTCCGGAGGAATATCCTGGCCGTCCCACTCCGCGAGCGCCGCCGAGGTCTTCGGCATCAGGCGCGCGATGCTGGGATCGTGGATCGCATTGAACAGCATGACCCCGATCGGTACCGCGAAGGTGACGATGATGAAGAGAAACAGCGGGAGCACGAGGGCGATCGCCCTGAGCTTGCGCGCCCGCTCGGCGCGCTGGAGCTTGATCTTGAGCGGTACGCCGTCAGCAGTACGGACGCCCTGATCCACCGTGGTGCTGACCATATCCGGAATCCTTGCGCGACATCGAGTGCAGACCGATCGCGGTCTCGAAAATGAAAAAACGGCGGGGAGGAAATATCCCCTCCCCGCCGCGGAAAAAGTTTACTGCGCCAGCCAGGCCGTGAAGCGCTGGGTGAGCTGATCGGAGTTGTCGGCCCAGAACTGGATGTCCGGGGAAATCGCCGTCGTCATGTTCTCAGGCGCGGTCGGCAGTTGCGCCATGACCTCGGCATCGACGAGCGGCGCCGCATCCATGTTGGACGGACCATAGGTGATGTAGGTGGTCTGGTCCGCCATGGTCTTCGGCTGGCTCGCGAAGGAGATGAACTGGTAGGCCAGATCGATCTTGTCGGAGCCCTTCGGGATGCTCCACCAATCCCAATCGAGAACCTGACGGTCCCACAGCATGACGAAGTTCTTGCCCTCGTTCTTCACGGCGTCATAGAAGCGGCCGTTCCAGCCCGACGCCATGATCACTTCGCCGTCGGCAAGGAGCTGCGGCGGCTGCGCACCGGCTTCCCACCACACGACTTCGCTCTTGATGGTGTCGAGCTTCTTGAAGGCGCGATCGACGCCTTCCTCGGTCGCCAGCACCTTGTAGACGTCGGCAGCCGGGACGCCGTCTGCGATCAGAGCCCATTCGAGATTGCCGAACGGATCCTTCTGCAGCGAGCGCTTGCCGGGGAACTTCTCGAGATCGAAGATGTCTTCCATCTTCGTCGGGCCTTCCTTCAGGCGGTCGGCGTCATAGGCGATCACCGTCGAATAGACGATGTTCGGCACGCCGCATTCCTGCAGGTCGCCGCCGATGAACTTCGCGGGGTCGAGCCCGAGCTTCGCCCAGTCGATCGGCTCGATCAGCCCTTCCGCGCAGGCGGCGAGGGCGGACCGCGTCGTGAGATCGACCACGTTCCAGCTGATGGTGCCGGTTTCGACCTGGGCCCGGACCTTCGCGAGCTCGCCGGTATATTCCTCCTCGACGACCTGGATCCCGGTCTCCTTGGCGAAGGGCTTGAAGAAAGCCTCGCGCTGGCTCGTCTGGTAGGCGCCGCCCCACGATACGACCGTTAGGCTGTCCGCCGCCAAAGCGGGCTTTTCGGCCGCCAGAGCGAGGGCCGTCAAGCCTGCAAGCACCAGGCTGCTGGTGCCCAGATTTCTGAACCTCATATCGCATTCACTCCCTAAAGTGCCGGCTCTCAATCGCCGGCGGTTGCCACAACTCTCGGGTCTCGGGCTTCGAACCCATCCCGCGGCCTCGATCCCTCGAGTTCATCATCGACGCGACTCCCACGCCGACAATACTCCCACACGCCACTCCCCAATCGAACCTTCAAGAAGAGACGGGGAGGACACCGTCCTCCCCGCTTTCACGCAAGCTTACTGAGCAAGCCACGCCGCAAAGCGCTCGCGCAGCTCTTCGCCGTGGTCCGCCCAGAATTGCGGATCGGGCAAAAGCGCCGTCGTCATGTTGTCCGGCGCCGTCGGCAGGTCCTTCAACACCTCCGCGTTGATGTTCGGGATGGCATCCTTGTTCGCCGGACCATAGGAGATGTAGTTGGTCTGGTCGGCCATCTTGTCGGGCTGGCTCGCGTACGAGATGAACTTGTAGGCGTTCTCCAGCCGCGGGTTGCCCTTGGGCGTGCCCCACCAATCCCAATCGACGGCCTGCTGATCCCAGACGATGACGAAGTTCTTGCCCTCGTTCTTCACCGCGCCGTAGAAGCGGCCGTTCCAGCCGGTGGCCATCACCACTTCGCCATCGGCGAGGAGCTGCGGCGGCTGCGCACCGGCTTCCCACCACACGACCTGGCTCTTGATGGTGTCGAGCTTCTTGAACGCCCGGTCCACGCCTTCCTCGGTCGCCAGCACCGTGTAGAGGTCTTCGGGCGCGACGCCATCGGCGAGCAGCGCCCATTCGAGGTTGCAGAACGGATTCTTCTGCATCGACCGTTTGCCGGGGAACTTCTCGAGATCGAAGATATCCGCCATCTTGGTCGGGCCGTTCGTCAGCTTGTCCTTGTCGTAGGCCAGCACCGTCGAATAGACGATGTTCGGCACGGCGCAGTCCTGAATGTCGCCGCCGATGAACTTCGAACGGTCGAAACCGAGCTTGTCCCAGTCCATCACTTCGAGGATGCCTTCGGCGCAGGCCGCGATCGCGGTCTGGGTGTCGAGGTCGATGACGTCCCAGGTGATGTTGTTGGTCTCGACCATCGCCCGGATCTTGGCAATCTCGCCGTTGTACTCCTCCTCGACGACCTGGATTCCGGTGTCCTTGGAGAAGGGCTTGTAGAACGCCTCGCGCTGGCTCTCGGAATAGGCCCCGCCCCAGGAGACGATCGTCATGCTGTCGGCGGCCTGGGCGGGCATTGCCGCGGTCGCAGCGATGGCGGCCAAACCCGCCAACACCGGACCGCGCATCGTCCTAAATGCGGTTTTCATCCGTGGTGCACTCCCTGTTATGCCGGCCTTTTGGCCGGCGGTTGTCATTGCCTCATCGCGCCCTGCCCCGATCTCCCAGATCCGGGGCCGCCGCTGAGATGTGTGTCAGTGCGCGTCCAGCGCCCGACAATCCTCCACTCGCCAACCCACCGAAATCGCCGATCCCGGCTCGAACTGAGTACGTCCCGCGGAATTCGGCAATTTGATGACGAAATCGTCGTGGCCGCAGACTGAAACCCGGGTGCGGATATGGTCGCCCAGATAGATCAGCTCCTCGACCTTGGCGCCGAAGACGTTCGGCACCGAGCCGTTGGTCGGGTTGATCTTCACCCGCTCGGGGCGGAGCGACAGGGTGGTCTGCGCGCCGACGCCGGCCACGTTGACCGCGGTGGCGTGGACCGTGTTGCCGCCCTCGATCTCGACGTCGCAGGTCCCGCCGTTCATCGCCTTGACGGTGCCCTTGATCCGGTTGTTCTCGCCGATGAACTGCGCCACGAAGGCGTTCTGCGGCCGCTCATAGAGCTCGTCCGGGGTCGAAAGCTGCTGGATGATGCCGTCGTTGAACACGGCGATCCGGTTCGACATGGTGAGCGCTTCGCTCTGGTCGTGCGTCACATAGACGATCGTGATGCCGAGCCGTTCGTGGAGATGCTTGATCTCGAACTGCATCTGCTCGCGGAGCTGCTTGTCGAGCGCGCCGAGCGGCTCGTCCATCAGCACGAGCTTGGGGTCGAAGACGAGCGCGCGGGCGACCGCGACGCGCTGCTGCTGGCCGCCGGAAAGCTGGCCGGGGCGCCGTTTGCCGTACTGGCCGAGCTGCACCATGTCCAGCGCGCGCCCGATGCGCGTCTCGATCTCCGCCTTGCCGATCTTCCGCACCTGAAGAGGGAAGGCGAGGTTCTCCTCCACCGTCATATGCGGGAAGAGGGCGTAGTTCTGGAACACCATGCCGATATTCCGCTTGTGCGGCGGCATGTTGTTGATCGGCTGCCCGTCCAGCACGATTTCGCCGTGGGTCGGCACCTCGAACCCGGCCAGCATGAGCAGGGTCGTGGTCTTGCCCGACCCGGAGGGCCCGAGCATCGTCAGGAATTCGCCCTGTGCGACGGCGATGTTGAGGTTTTTGACGACGAGCGTTTCGCCGTCGTAGCTTTTCTGAACGTCCTTGAAGACGACGTAACTGTTCTGAGCTGTGTTCATACCTGAATCGATCCACCCCCCCAAACGTTTGCGCGATTCTATCGGACGGCCACCTCGCGGCGCCCGCCCCCTGTCGCGGCGGAAAATGCTATGACAAGGGGGTATCAAATGGGAGTCATTTGTTTTCCAGATCAAGCAATTTCTGAAAAGGGAATCACTCAAACGTGAGGGGATAGGGGGCCGTTCTTCTCGTTCCGCTTCGGCTTTTCCCCCTTGCGTTGAAGGGCCTCGGGGCGGCCGGCAGGCGGAGTCGCAAGGGTTAGCCATCGCGCCGGCGCATCATCGGACGGCTAATTTAATAGACAGGATTGCCCGCGACGCGTGCAATGCCGGCGGGAGTTTCGAGGAGACCGGATGAGCCTGCCTCTGATCGGCGTTTCGGCAGACTGGAAAGCGGTGGAGGGACGTCCCTTCCACGCCGTCGGGGACAAATATGTCCGCGCCGTGTCGCTGGCAGCCGGCGGCTTGCCCGTGATCCTCCCGGCGCTGGGCGAGCTTCACGCGGCGCAGGACTGGCTCGAGCGGCTGGACGGGCTGGTGCTGACCGGCAGCCCTTCCAACGTCCATCCGCGGCGCTACGGCGCCGCCGCGACGCCGGCGGCGGAGCCCTTCGACGAGGCCCGCGACGGCTTGACCTTTCCCCTGATAGACGCGGCGTTGCGGCAGGGGGTGCCGCTGCTCGCCATCTGCCGCGGCATGCAGGAGCTCAATGTCGCGCTCGGCGGCACCCTCCATGCCAGGGTCCATGAGGTGCCCGGGCGGGACGATCATCGACGTCCGCAGAGCGACGATCCCGACGTGCAATATGGGCCGAAGCACGCCATCCGCCTGACCGAAGGCGGCGCCTTCGAGCGGATCGTGGGAAAGCCCGTGATCGAGGTGAACTCGCTGCATTCCCAGGCGATCGACCGGCTGGCCGACGGGCTGGTGGTGGAGGCGAGGGCGGAGGACGGCACGATCGAGGCGGTCACCCTGCGCGGCGGCGCGAATTTCGCGCTCGGCGTGCAATGGCATCCCGAATACAAGGTCGACCGGAATCCGATCTCCCTCCGCATCTATGCCGCCTTCGGGGCGGCCGTGCGCGACTATGCGAAGCGGCGGCTCGGCCCGCGTGGTTAAGGGCCCCCGCATCAGGCCGGATGATGGCCGCCATCAGAACAAACGAGGGGCGGCGCCGGTGCGACCCTCGCGTTTCCCGATGCGGAGTCCGCAGTGACCGGCCCGGACCATCTCCTCGGCGTCGATCTCGGCGCCGGCAGCCTGAAGGCGACGGTCATCGACGGCGAGGGGGTGGCGAAGGGCGAGGCATCGGCGCCCGTCGCGACCTCGATGCCCCGGCAGGGCTGGTCGGAGCAGGACCCCGAGGAATGGTTCGCGGCGCTCTGCGACGCGGTGCCGCGCGCGCTCGCGGCGGCCGGGCTCGCGCCCGACCGGCTCCGCGGCATCGGCGTCAGCGCCGGGGCCCATATTCCGGTGCTGCTCGACGCCGAGGACCGGGTGGTGCGGCCGGCGATCCTCTGGAACGACCAGCGCAGCGCGCGCGAGGCGCAGGAGCTGCGCGCGGAGTCCGAAGCGCTCGTGCTGCGCACCTCGCTCA
>JBFXDI010000123.1:0-11194 GCA_050181295.1 Parvibaculaceae bacterium
TGGTGCCCAGGGCCGGAATCGAACCAGCGACACGCGGATTTTCAGTCCGCTGCTCTACCAACTGAGCTACCTGGGCGTTGCTCGAAAGCCTGCGGCTTATAGGTGATCCCTCGCGGCCTGTCCAGAAGTCCGCCGCGGGCTCAAGTCCTGGCGTTGGTCGGCCGTTCCTGGCGTCTCGAACCCCAATTCGAGCGCGTCGCAGCCGCGTCACATCTCAATGTTGACTAAATTACTCGGACTTTGCTAAATCCTTGCCCGGGAACAGCGCGCGGGCCTCGGCCGGCGCTTCGGGATCCCACTTTCAGCCAGCAAGCAACGGCAGCGGTTGCGATCCGCGCCTAGCCAGCCAGCGATCCATTGCAATGGGCGGGGTGGACAGGTGCGAATTTCGGCACGACTTCAACGTGGACTCTTGATGACGACGGCAGCCGGCCTCATGGGGCTGGCCGGGACAGGGGCAGCATTTTCCCAGGATCGGGGCGCACGGGGCGACGCCATCGTTCTCGACACCATCACGGTCACGACGACCAAGACGGAGGAGGCGGTCATCGATCAGATGGCCGGCTCCAGCGTCGTGACGCGCAAGGAGGTGGAGCAGAAGCAGCCGGACCGCATCTCCGACATACTGCAGGAGATGCCGGGCATCGAGACATCCGAAGGCGCCGACGATCCCTCGACCGCCATCAACATCCGTGGCCTTCAGGATTTTGGACGCGTGAACGTGATGGTGGAGGGCGCGCGGCAGAATTTTCAGCGCTCCGGCCACAATGCCAACGGGCAGTTCTATCTCGAGCCGGAGCTCATCCAGCAAGTGGACGTGGTGCGTGGCCCCGTGTCCTCGATCTACGGCTCCGGCGCCATCGGCGGCGTGGTGCAGTTCGAGCTCCTCGATGCGGCCGCGTTCCTGCGCCCGGACGAGAACTACGCCTTCCGCCTGAAAACCAGCTACGACACCAACGATCACGGCATCCTGCTCTCCGGCACCGCGGCCGTGCGCCCGCTCGACTGGACCGAGACCATCGCCAACGTGGTGTGGCGCAACGACGACGACTACAAGGACGGCAACGGCAACCGGGTGAACAACTCCGCCGCCGACATCGTGTCGGGCTTCGCCAAGACGACGGTGAGGCCCACCGAAGCCGACTGGCTGACCTTCACCATCCTGCGCGGCAACAACGACTACACCTCGGGCTCGCCGGGCGCCCAGTACAAGACCAACACGGTCGCCACCACCGGCGTCGCCAAATACCGCCACTACGAAGAGTCCAACCCCTGGCTCGACATCAACGCCTCGGTCTATCTGACCTCCACAAAGGCGGACCAGACGCGGATCGACGGAGCGCCGGCCGGCAACAAGCGCGATTTCGACATCGAGACGCTGGGCTCCGACGTCTTCAACACCTCGCGCTTCTCGACCGGCGCCTTCGACCACAAGCTGACCTATGGCGGCGACGTCTTCCAGGACAAGGTCTTCACCAGCGATCCGGCGGGCAGCGGCGACGAGTTCACGCCGTCGGGCACGCGCACCGTCTATGGCGGCTTTATCCAGGACCAGATCAGCTACTCGACCTGGCTCGACATCATCGGCGCCCTGCGCATCGATGCCTATGAGCTCGAGGGCGGCGGGGTGAAGAGCGACGGCAGCCGTGTCTCGCCCAAGATCACGCTTGGCCTGACGCCGATCGAGGGCGTGCAGTTCTACGGCACCTATGCCGAGGGTTATCGCGCGCCCGCCATCACGGAGACGCTGATCCGCGGTCTCCACCCGGCGCCGTTTCCCTTCGAGTTCCTTCCGAATCCGAACCTCAAGCCGGAGGTCGCCCACAATCTCGAGGGCGGCGTGAACTTGAAGTTCGACGGCCTCGCGACGGATGACGATGCGCTGCGCATCAAGGCGGGCTACTTCTACAACCAGATCGACAACTATATCGACGCGGTCTACTCGCCCTTCCCGCCGCCCTTCGGCCAATACCAGTACCAGAACATCGCCAATGCCATCATCCACGGCCTGGAGGTGGAGGCGGCCTACGACGCGGGTTGGGTCTTCGCGCGCGCGGCCTATGCGCGGATCCGCGGCAAGAACGACGACACGGGCGAGCCGCTCGCCTCGGTGTTTCCCGACAAGGTGTCGTCCACGCTGGGCTTCCGCTTCCTCGACTACCGGTTGACCATCGGGGCCACCAATGTGTGGGTGGCGGACCAGAACCGGGTGCCGGCGGGCTTCACCCCGTCGGACAGCTTCAACCTGCTCGACGTCTTCGCGACCTACGAGGTCAACGAGAACCTGACGACGGGCATCACGCTCAAGAACCTGCTCGACGAGCAGTACACCCGCTACCTCGACCAGTCGGCGAGCCCAGGCTTCAGCGCCACCTTGTCGGTGGCCGTGCGGCTCGGCGGCTGATAGGACGGGCGGCGAAACCGCCCGCAGCCGGCTCATGAAGCCGGCAGCACAGACAGGATCTCAGGAGAGGCTCATGCTTCTCCTGAAGGCGTTTCGGAGGATCGTGATGAGTAGGGCTGGAATCCGGCTCCCCAAGGCTCTTGCCGGCCTCGCGCTTGTCGTGATGGCGGCAGGCTTCGCCGGTCATGCCGGCGCGCAGGATGCGCGCAAGATCAGCGTCGAGCTGAACAGCGCGCAGTCCGAAGGCGAAGGCTGCCGCATCTCCTTCGTGTTCCAGAACGGCCTCGAAGCCCGCATCGAGGAGCTGGCGGTGGAGGTCGTGCTCTTCGACGACAAGAACAAGGTGTCCGAGTTCCTGCTCATGAAGACCGGCCCCCTGCCGCCGGGCAAGGTGCGGGTGCGGCAGTTCGAGCTGAAGGCGCGGCCCTGCGCCGCGATCTCGCGCCTGCTCGTCAACGACGTGAAGGAATGCAAGGGCGAGGCGCTTTCGCCCAACGTCTGCCTTGAAGCGCTTTCCCCCAAGAGCACCGCATCCATCAGGCTCGAGATGTGACGCTAAAGATCGACACCGGCGACCGGCCCCTGGAGCCGATTGCGCCCGCCGGCAAGGCGGGCCGCTGGTGCCTGCCCGCGTCCTTCTGCGCGCATGCCGCGGCTCTGGCGCTGATGGCCGGGATGGTAGGGCACCCGACGCTCCTCAAAGGCGAAAACGAAGTTCCCGTCGACGTCGACATCATCACCGTCAGCGAATGGACTTCGCCCGATTCCAGTCCCTCCACGGGCCAGAACGGCGGCGAGGACGTGAGCGAGGTCAAGCCGCTAGAAGTCACCGAGACGAAGTTTGTCGAGATGGCGACACTCGACCCAGTGGAGGAAATAGAGCCGCTGGCGCTCGAAGCCGCCGATTCTCCCAAGGCCACGGAACTCGATGCTGCCGATGCGCCGGAGGAGACGATGGAGACAAAGACCCTGGAAGCGAAGCAGCCGCCAGCGCAGGTCGAACCGGTGCCAGCGGCGAACGTCAAGGAACCGAAGCAGGCGCTGCCCGTGCTCGCCACCCGCAGCGAGACGCAGGAATCGATATCCGCGTCGGAGGAAGTAGCGGGCAAGGACGCCGAAACGGCCGTGCCTTCCGAACTCAAGGCCGAGGAGACGCCCGAGGCATCGCCCACGAAGCTCGCGGAGATCACACCCAAGGTCGAGCCCAAGGAGCTTGTCCCAGTTCCGGAGAAGGCCGAGGCGGAAGAGAAGCAGGAGCCGGCGAGGAAGCCTACGAAGAAGGAAAAGCGCGAACAGAAGAAGGAGACCAAGGAGAGGAAGGAGATCAAGGCTACAAAGACTGCCGAGAAGGCGCGCGAAGGAAAGACCAGGAAAAAAGCAGAAGCCGCCCTCGCCAAGGGCACTGATTCCGAAGCGAGCACCGCAAAGCGTTCGCGGTCTTCAGGCTCCGCCTCGATGAACAACTATCGCGGCCTGATTGCCGCACGGTTGCAGCGACACAAGCGATATCCGGAGGAAGCCAAGCGCAAAGGCGCCAAGGGAATCGTGCGGGTCTCCTTTACGATCAACAGATCCGGCCAGGTCACTCGTTCGCAGATCGTAGGCAGCTCGGGCGAGCTTTCGCTTGACAAGGAGGTCCGCGCCATGCTGTCGCGCGCCGCGCCCTTTCCGCCACTTCCGGACGACATGGGCAGTTCGCTCTCGATCACGGTGCCGATCAGCTTCAGTCTCGTGAACTGAAAGCCTCCCTCACCACCACTTCGCGGCGGCGGTGACGTCCTCCTGCGTGGCGCGGCTCGCAAGCTTCGTGTCGCGGCCGAGCGAGGCGTCGAGCGCGCCCAGAAGCCGCCGTTCGATGGCGATGAATTCGTCCGTCAACCGGTCGCGCGGCCGCGCGATGTCGATCCTGATCTCGGAGAAGATGCGCCCCGGCCTTGGCTGCATCACGATCACCCGGTCGGCGAGGATGATCGCCTCCTCGACGTCGTGGGTGACGATGACGAGCGTCGGGCTCTGCGCCTTCCAGAGCGCGAGCAGGGCTTCCTGCAGGCTCGCGCGCGTGAAGGCGTCGAGCGCCGCGAAGGGCTCATCCAGCAGCAGCACCTTGGGCTGCATGATGAGCGAGCGCGCGATGGCGACGCGCTGCGCCTGGCCTCCCGAGAGCTCGCGCGGCCAGGCCTTGGCGTAGCCCTCTAATCCGATGCGCGAGAGCACGCGCTCGACACGATCCCGGCGCTCGCTGGCGGGCACGCCGTCGAGCCCGAAGCCGATGTTGTCGGCAATAGAGAGCCACGGCAGGAGCCGCGGCTCCTGGAAAACGACGCCGACGGCCGGATGCGGCGCCGTGATGGCCGCGCCATCGAGAGCGACCGAGCCGGCGCTTGGGTGGTCAAGGCCCGCAACGAGCCGGAGCAGGGTCGATTTCCCGCAGCCCGAGCCGCCGATCACCGCCACGCTCTCGCCCTGCCGGAGCTCCAGCGATACGCCGCCCAGCGCCTGCGTGCCGTTGGGGTAGGTCTTTTCGAGGCGGTCTATGACAAGCACGGCGATTCCTAGCGGGCTGGCGCGAAGGTGTCCTGCCAGCGCAGGAAGGGAGCGGTCGCCGCGACGAGGAGCGCGTCTGTCAGCTTTCCCAGGACGGCGAAGGTGAGGATGGCGGCGATGATCTGGTCGGGCTTGCCGAGCTGCTGGCCGTCGACCAGCAGGAAGCCCAGACCTTCCGACGCCCCCATGAATTCGGCCGCCACCACGAACATCCAGCCGAGCCCCAGCCCCTGCCGGAGCGAGGTGACATAGGCCGGAAGCGTCGCCGGCAGGAGGATGCGCCGCACGAGCGCGGGTCCCGACAGACGGAACACGCGCCCGACCTCGACGATCTTGCGGTCGACGCCGATGATCGCCGCCATGACGCCGAGATAGACCGGGAAGAAGACGCCGACCGCGATGAGCGCAACCTTCGATTCCTCGAAGATGCCGAGCCACAGGATGAAGAGCGGCACCCAGGCGATGGAGGGCACCGCGCGAAGCCCCTGAAGCGTCGGATCGAGAATCTGGCGCGAAAGGCCCGAATAGCCGGCGAGCGCCCCGATGAGCGTGCCGGCGATCGTGCCGAGGCCGAAGCCCAGCGCCACCCGCCACATCGTGGCGCGCACATGGATCCAGAGGTCGCCGCTCGCCGCGAGCTGCCAGAGCGTTTCAAAAAGGCGGCTCGGCGGCGGCATGAGCCGGCCCGACGCGAGGCCGAGCCGGACCGCCGCCTCCCACAGGAGCGCCAGCGCCACGGGAAGAAGCAGCCCGAGCGCCGTTCGCCGCCAGGCGGACGGGCGCGAAGACGTCCCGGCGGCTTCGACGCGTGTGGCGGTCTCGCTCATCGGGCCGTCATCGCCGCCGGCCTTGCCCCTGTCAATCGCCGAGCGCGGAGGAGAACTCCGGATCGATCAGGCTGTCGACCGCCTGCTCGACATTGACCGAGGCCTCGATCACGCCCGCGTGCTGGAGCGCGAGCCCCGCCGCAAGGATCGTCTCGCGCTGCGGCGCGCCGATCTTGTTGTGCGTGAGCTCGGTCCGCTCGCCGAGCTGCTTGTTGGCGACCTCGACCGGGATCTTGGCTTCCTTGGCCAGGAGCTCGGCAAGCTCCTTGGGATGCTCAAGCGCCCATTTGCGGCCTTCCTCGTAGACCTTGAGCACGCGCGCGATGATCTCGGGGTTGGTCTTGGCAAACTCCTCGCGCACATTGAGCACGCCCCAGCTATTGGCCTCGGGCTTCTGGAAGAAGAGTTTTGCTCCCTCCTGAAGCTCGGCCGAGGCCATCATCGGGTCGAGGCCGGCCCAGGCATCCACGTCGCCGCGCGAGAGCGCCAGCCGTCCGTCCGCGTGCTGCAGGAGCACGAAGGTCACCTCGTCCGCCTTCACGCCGGCGCCGTCCAGCGCCCGCATGAGGAAGATGTGCGGATCGGTACCGCGCGTCACCGCCACGCGCTTGCCCTTCAGATCCTCGACCTTCGTGATCGCGCTGTCCTTGGAGGTGACGAGCGCCGTCCATTCGGGCCTGGAATAGACGTAGATCGACTTGATGGGATTGCCGTTGATCCTGGCGATGAGCGCCGCGGCGCCCGCCGAGGAGCCGAAATGGATCGAGTCGGCGTTCAGGAACTCGAGCGCCTTGTTGGAGCCGAGCGACTGCACCCAGCGCACGCCGATGCCGTCCTTCTCGAACTCCTTCTCGACGAGCTTCTGGTCCTTCAGCACCAGGCTCACCGGATTGTAGAAGGCCCAGTCGATCCGGATCTCGTCCAGGGCCGCCGCGGAAAGGGGGGCAGGGGAGGCGAGCGCGATGAGCGCCGCGGCCGCAAAAGCACGTCTCGTCAAGCGGAACATGGACAGAGTCCTCCGTCGATAACAGGCGATTTTGCGGATCGGCGATAGCTGTGGCACATCCGGCGGGGCCCCGCAAGCCGCGATCGGGGCGATCGCGCCGTTTGCTTTCTCGTTCGACGCGCAGTAGGCATTGGCCATGGTCGTCCTCAACCGCATCTATACCCGCACCGGCGACGACGGCACGACCGCGCTGGGCTCGGGCGTCCGAATCCCCAAGACCCATCCCCGGATTTCGGCCTACGGCACGGTCGATGAGACCAATGCCTGCGTGGGACTGGCGAGGCTTCGCACGAGCGAGGCGGAATTCCTGGTCCTCGACGCCATGCTGGCGCGCATCCAGAACGACCTCTTCGATCTCGGAGCCGACCTCTGCGTGCCGGACACAGGCGAGCCCTTGGAATTCGAGCCGCTGCGCATCGTTGCCGCGCAGGTAGAGCGGCTGGAGCGCGAGATCGATGCGCTCAACGCCGACCTCCAGCCCTTACGCTCCTTCGTGCTGCCCGCTGGCCACGCCGCGGCCGTCCACCTGCATCTCGCCCGCACCGTCGCAAGGCGCGCCGAGCGCCTGATGGTGGAGCTGGCGCAGATGCCCGGGGAGGCGGTCTCGGGGCCTGCGCTCCGATACGTCAACCGGCTCTCCGACTTCTTGTTCGTGGCGAGCCGCTGGGCGAACGCGAAAGCCGCGGGCGACGTGCTCTGGGAGCCGGGCAAAACCCGCCAGGGCTGACATGTTCGTCCCCCTCCACGACAACACGCCCTTAAGGCTCATCCGCTTCCAGTATGCGACCGGCCTGATCATCGCCATCAATACGCTGGTCACAATCTACATGCAGACGCTGTCGGGCGATTCGGCGGAGATGTATTTCGCGCTCTCCTTCGGCGCCATTCCGGCCCTCATCACGGATCATATCCCGACCGTCGAAGGCATTCAGGCGGTGGCAGAGCCCCTGACGCTCCTCACCTACATGTTTCTGCATGCGGGCTGGCTGCATCTCATCTCGAACATGCTTTTCCTGTGGGTCTTTGCCGACAATGTGGAGGATGCGTTCGGGCATCTGGGCTTCGTTGCCTTCTATCTTCTCTGCGGGGCCGCCGCGGGCCTTGCGCATGCCTTCATGCTGCCGACCTCGCAGGCGCCCCTGATAGGCGCCTCGGGCGCGGTGTCGGGCGTCCTCGCTGCCTATCTCGTGCTCTTTCCCAAGGCACGCGTCTGGGTGCTCCTCTTCATGCGCGTGCCCCTTCGCATCCCGGCCTACTGGGCGCTCATCGGCTGGATCCTGTTCCAGTTTTTCTCCCTGGTCGTGGCCTCTCCCGATGACGAGGTGCAGGTCGCCTGGTGGGCCCATATCGGCGGCTTCATGGCGGGCCTCCTCCTCACCCTCCTGTTGCGCAACCGCCTGATGGAGCGGCTGGCGCGGGTGCCGCTCGGCTCCTAGCTTTCCGGTGTCGCATCGGCCGCAAGCTGCGTCGCCGCGTACATTGACTTGGGGAACCGCCGTCCCTAGGGTCCCGCCGCATTCTGCAGCCTGGCGGGCCGCAGGCCGTCTTTTCCCGCCTTCAACCCGCCCCTGAACGTGCGAGAGCGGAACGAGATGAAGGTCCTGGTGTGCGTGAAGCGGGTCGTCGACTACAACGTCAAGATCCGCGTCAAGGCCGACGGCTCCGGGGTGGAGCTTGCCAACGTCAAGATGTCCATGAACCCCTTCGACGAGATCGGGGTCGAGGAGGCGGTGAGGCTCAAGGAGGCGGGCAAGGCGAGCGAGGTCGTCGCCGTCTCGATCGGCCCGCAGCAGGCGCAGGAGACCATCCGCACCGCGCTCGCAATGGGCGCCGACCGCGGCATCCTCGTCAAGCATGACGCCTATGTGGAGCCGCTCGGCGTCGCCAAGCTGCTCAAGGCCGTGATCGAGCAGGAAAAGCCCGACCTCGTCATCCTCGGCAAGCAGGCGATCGACGACGACTGCAACCAGACGGGCCAGATGCTGGCGGCGCTGCTCGGCTGGGCGCAAGGCACCTTCGCATCCAAGATCGAGCTCAATGGCGGCGAGGCGGCCGTCACGCGCGAGATCGACGGCGGACTCCAGACCGTGAAGCTCAAGATGCCGGTCATCGTCACGACCGACCTGCGCCTCAACCAGCCGCGCTACGCTTCGCTTCCCAACATCATGAAGGCCAAGAAGAAGCCGCTCGACGAGAAAAGCCCGGCGGACCTCGGCGTCGACGTGACGCCGCGCATCAAGGTGCAGAAGACCGAGGAGCCGCCCAAGCGCCAGGCGGGCAGGAAGGTGGGCTCGGTCTCCGAGCTCGTGGACAGTCTCAAGAACGAAGCCGGGGTGATCTGACCATGGCCACGCTCCTCATCGCCGAACACGACAACCAGGGTCTCAAGGACACGACGGCCAAGACCCTCACGGCGGCGCTGCAACTCGGCGGCGACGTGCATGTGCTGGTCGCGGGCAGCAACAGCGAAGGCGCGGCCAAGGCCGCCTCGGCGCTTCAGGGCGTCAAGAAGGTGCTGCACTGCGAGTCGCCCCTCTTCGAGCGCCCGCTGGCCGAGGCCACGGCGGCGCTGGTCGTGCCGCTGATGGCGAACTACGACGCCGTCGTGGCGCCGGCCACCACCAACGGCAAGAACTACATGCCGCGCATCGCGGCGCTGCTCGACGTCATGCAGATCTCCGAGATCACCGAGGTCAAGGGTCCGGACACCTTCGTGCGCCTGATCTATGCCGGCAACGCCGTGCAGACGGTGCAATCGACCGATCCGAAGAAGGTGATCACGGTCAGGACCGCCGCCTACCAGGCGACGGGCGACGGCGGCTCGGCGGCGATCGAGTCCCTCGCGGCGCCGACCGATCCCGGCCTTTCCTCCTATGTGGGCGAGAACCTGTCGAAGTCCGAGCGCCCCGAGCTCACCTCCGCCAAGATTGTCATCTCGGGCGGACGCGGCATGCAGAACGGCGAGAATTTCAAGCTGCTCGAGGCCGTGGCCGACAAGCTCGGCGCGGCGGTCGGCGCCTCGCGCGCGGCGGTCGACGCGGGCTACGTGCCGAACGACTATCAGGTCGGCCAGACCGGCAAGGTGGTCGCCCCGGACCTCTATGTGGCGGTCGGCATCTCCGGCGCCATCCAGCATCTCGCGGGCATGAAGGATTCCAAGGTCATCGTCGCCATCAACAAGGACGAGGAGGCGCCGATCTTCCAGGTTGCGGATTACGGCCTGGTCGGCGACCTGTTCAAGCTCGTGCCGGAACTCACCGAAGAGCTTGCAAAGCGCGGTTATTGAGCAGGTGCAACCGGCCGGATCGCCGGTTTTCCGCAGGGCGGCACGGAGCATACCGCAGGTGCGAAACAGGCTTGCCCAGCCTTTGGGCAGATTGTAGGCTCCCCGCCCAATCGCGGCAGGTGGTGGCTGAATAATGAAGATCCGCAAGATCGGCGTCATCGGCGCCGGCCAGATGGGCAGCGGCATCGCGCATGTCTGTGCGCTGGGCGGCTACGAAATCGCGCTGAACGACCTCACGCGCGACCGCATCGACGCCGCGCTCAAGATCATCGACACCAACATGACCCGGCAGGTCCGGGCGGAGAAGGTCACGGAAGCCGAAAGAAACGCGGCGCTCGGCCGGATTTCCACGGTCGATTCCTACGCGGGCTTGAACGATTGCGATCTCGTCATCGAGACCGTGGTCGAGGACGAGCAGGTCAAGCGCAAGGTGCTCGCCGAGGTCTGCCCGCATCTCAGGGCCGACGCGCTGCTCGGCACCAACACCTCCACCATCTCCGTCACGCGGCTTGCCGCCGCGACCGACCGGCCGGAACGCTTCATGGGCGTCCACTTCATGAACCCTGCGCCGGTCATGGAGCTGATCGAACTCATCCGCGGCATCGCCACGGACGACGACACCTTCCAGACGGTGCGGGATTTCGCGTCCTCGCTCGGGAAGACCGTCGCGGTGGCGGAGGATTTCCCGGCCTTCATCGTCAACCGCATCCTGCTGCCGATGATCAACGAGGCGGTCTACACGCTCTATGAAGGCGTGGGGTCCGTCGAGGCCATCGACACCGCCATGAAGCTCGGCGCACACCATCCCATGGGTCCGCTTGAGCTCGCGGACTTCATCGGTCTCGACACCTGCCTCTCGATCATGCAGGTGCTCTATGAGGGCCTGGCGGACTCGAAGTACCGCCCCTGTCCGCTGCTGGTGAAATATGTCGAAGCCGGCTGGCTCGGTCGCAAGACCAACCGCGGCTTCTACGACTACCGCGGCGAGAAGCCGGTTCCCACGCGCTGAAGCCCGCCTCGCTTTCGTAGCGCTACGGCAACAACCAGCAGCAGTCACGAAGCAGGGAAACGCATTCGGCAACTGCCGATGCGACTCCAGAATATATCCTTAGACCCTGACGCAACTC
>JBFXDI010000124.1:0-11167 GCA_050181295.1 Parvibaculaceae bacterium
CGCACGCGCGATCGAGAACCGGTATCGGCAGATGAACCGAAACCTCGACCAGATCGGTCGGCGGTCCGCCCAGTCCCTCATCGCCCCATAGACCGGTGTCGGCGCCGCCATCAGCGCGCGCGAGGTGCTCCGGTACGCCGATAGCTGGACGCGCGCCGGGAACCAGATCGCATCGGCGGGAGAGATTGCGGGGGTGACGGGCCGCGATCTCGAAGGCATCAATGACATCGCCAACCGGACGCGGGGTGGGTTCGAGGAGACGGCCGCTCTATATGCCCGCCTGCTCCGCGCCACTGCCGGCGTTGCCAAATCCGAGGAGGAAGTCGCGCGCGCAACCGAGATCGTGAACAAGGCCTTCAAGGCCGGCGGCGCAGCGTCATCGGAAATGGCTGCCGGCATCCTCCAGCTATCCCAGGGCCTAGCGTCCGGGATGCTGCAGGGTGATGAGTTGCGGTCTGTGCGCGAGAATGCGCCGCTACTCGCGCAGGCGATTGCCGACTACTTCAAGACCACGGTCGGCGGGCTGAAGGAGCTCGGCGCCCAAGGCAAGCTGACGTCCGATCAAATCTTCCGAGCCATCCTCGCGGCCCAGCCGCAGGTCGAGGCGGCATTCAATGCGACCAGCCAGACGATCGAGGATGGCGTCACCAAGGTCCGCAATGCCCTCACACAATACATCGGGCAGACCGACGACAGCCTCAGCGCTTCGCAGCGTCTCATTGCTGGGCTGAACGCTCTCGCCGACAACTTCGACACCGTGGCCGACGCCACATTGAAGCTGGCGGCCATCATTGCGGGTGCCTTGGTAGGCCGAAGCATCGCCGGCATGATCGTCAAGCTCGGGCTCGGAGCCGCCGCGCTCGTCCGCTTCGCCTCGGCGCTTCGCGCCGCTTCCACCATGGCCGGCCTCGCGACGGCAATCAGCGGGCTGTCGGTGGCCGCGGGTCCTGTGGGGCTGGTGATCGGAACAACCGTTGTGGGCGCGCTCGTAGCTTTCAGCGGCAGCTCCGCAGAGGCATCGGATGCCGCAAAGGCTTATGCCGCTGCCCTCAATGAGGTTGAGACCGCCGCCAAAGCGGCAGAGGACAAGATCTCCGGCGCAACATCAGTTATGGGCCGCCGGGAGATTCTTGGCGACGCCATTGGCTTGGCGAAGGAGGATCTCGCTGCTCTCACGGATGAATTGCGGTCCTATGTAGGCCTTCTGGCTCAAATTCCAGTTCACCCCTTGGTCACCAACGAGCAGCTCGACCAGCTTGTGAAGCTTGAGAAGGATTTTAGAGACGGCAAGATCAGCGCTGGCGAATTCGAGAAAGCCGTCTCAAATCTTGAGGTCAAAGACCCCGATCTAAACGGCGTTCTTGATCGTCTTATCGCGAAACTTGGCGCCAGCGCTGCTGCCGCTCAACAGCTTCAGTCTGAGCTCGATAAGCTCAACCTTGCAGGCGCGGCGGCAGGCAGCGGCGCGCTTGGCGCCGGTGGAGCTGGCAGCCTGAAGGAGCGTGGCCTCGCGGAGCAGTTCCTATCCACTGATGCCCAGCGCAATCGGCTAACGCGGGAGCAACTGGCCCTCGAAAGCGAGATCGCCCGCGTCCGCAAGGAAGCCGACGACAAGGGGGTGACATCGGCGCTCAGCGAAGCTGAAATCCGGAAGGTAGCACTGGACCGTATCGCGGCCGAGAATCGCCGCGATGCCACGGATCGAGCGCGTACCTCGGCAAAGCAGGACATGCGTGAAGAGGAGCAGCGTAAGGAACAGTGGGACGCAGCCACCATGTCGATCGAGGAGCGTATACAGGCGCTCCAGTTGGAAATCGACATGGAGGGCAAGAGCGTCGAGGCGACAGAGCGGGCTACCGCCGCAATGGAACTCCTCAACACTGCCAAGCGGCTCGGGATCGAGCTCACCCCCGAACTCAGGGCTCGGATCGAAGAGCTTGCGGCTGCCCTCGGGCAGATGGCGCAGAAGGCGCACGACAGCGCCGAAACCGCCCAGGAGGCGCAGCAGCGGCTCGACGAAATCCGCGACGTCGGGCGCGACGCCATCCATGGCATCGTCGATGCGCTGGAAGACGGCAAGCTCAAGGGCCGGGAGTTCCTGGACATCCTAAAGAACATCGCATCGCAACTTCTCGAGATGTCGGTGAACGGCTTTTTGGACGGCCTCCTTGGAAAGCAGGGCTCACCCGGCGGCGGTTTTCTGAGCGCGCTGCTCGGCGGTTTTCTCGGCGGTGGCGCAGGCGGCTCTTCCACCGGCGGCTTCACCGGCTTCGCCTCCGGCACCGCCAACACCGGTGGCGGGCGGGGGCAGGTGCGAGGCGTGGTCCACGGCCAGGAAGCGGTGATCCCGCTCCCGAACGGCGGGCGGGTGCCGGTCGACCTCCGCATGCCCTCGATGGCGCAGGCGCCGGTGCGGATCGATCTGCGGCTGCATCCCACAGATCAATTCTCTGTCGAGGTGGACAATCGGATCGACCGACGAACCCCCGCGATCGTGCGGACTTCGGTGCAGCAATCGAGCAGGGCCGCCAAGGAAGCGCTTCCCGCCATGCTGGCGGACGCCCGCGCGCGGCGGATGTGAAACATGACGCTCGTCTGGCCCATCGGCATCCTCACCCCGCAGACGATCGGGCGGCCCTATATGACGCGCTCCACCGCGGGCACGACCGCGATCTCCGGCGAGGAACAGGTCGTGGTGTCGCCGGCCGCCCGCTGGATGATCCGGTACCTCAACATCACCGCCAACCGCCGCGGGAAGATCATCGCCCACGACGCGCTGGAAGTGATCCTCGAAGGCCGCGCTAACCCCATCCTGGTCCCTCTCTGCGAGGGCAGCCGGCGTCCGTTTGCCACCGGCTTCCCCTTCCCCAGCGTGCCCCATTCCGACAATACGCCGTTCTCGGACTCGACCGAATACGAAACCCCCGCAATCGCCGTCGTGGCGAATGTCGCGGCGGCGCAGGGTGCGACAACCATGGGTATGACGGTCGTCGACGGCGGCGACCTCGAGCCCGGCCAGCACTTCACGATCGGCGAGCGGCTCTACCGCATCCGGCTCATCACTTCGCAGGACGGCGCCGACTACGTGGTGACGTTCCGGCCCCGGCTTCGGGAAGCGGTCGCCGACGGAGCGCGCATCGATTTCGAGCGGCTGTGGTGCAAGTGCCGGCTCCTCAATGACGACGGCCTCGACATGGACCTCGACATGCTGAAGCGCGGCACGTTCAGCCCCATCTTCGTCGAATACATGGGGACCTGAATTCGTGGCGTTCTTCACTCCGGAGGAAGCGGCCCAGCTTGCCAAGTCGACGGTGCGGCTCGGAACGCTGGTGACGTTCGAGTTCGCATCGGACACGCAGCGCGTCTGGACAGGAGACGGGCCGCTCACCGTCGACGGGGAGACCTATGCGGGCCTGGGAGAGCTAGGACAGATCGACGGCCTGCGGGAGGTCCGGAACGCGGAATCGCATCAGGTCACATTCTCGCTCTCCGGCATCTCGCCCGATCTCCTGCCGTTGGCGCTTTCCGAGACCGAGGACGTGGCGGGCCAGATGGCGTCCGTGGCGATGCAGCTTTTCGATGCCGAGCTGCAGCCGATCGGGAGCCCTATCGCCGTCTACTGGGGCATCATGCAGGCGCCACGGGTGAGCCGGACGGAAGCGACGGAAACGGAAGGCGCGGTCCAGACGATCGCCATTCCGTCGGAAAACATCTTCGTCGGCCGGCACAGGCCGCGCGCCGGCCGCTACACCGACCGGGAGCAGCAGACCCGGTACCCGGGCGACAGGTTCTGCGCATGGGTGGCGGAGCTGGTCTCGAAGACGATCGTGTGGCCCGACTACTGAGGAGGCCCGAGCGGCTCACTGCCTATCTCCGCGAGGAGGCGCGTTTCGGCCATGCATGGGGAACGCACGACTGCGCGCTCTTCATTGCCGACTGGGTGAGGGCGGAAACAGGCAGCGATCCCGGAGCCGGCGTCCGCGGCGCCTACGCGAGCGAGGAAGAGGCGGACCGCTATCTGTCGGGTTACGGGGGGCTTGGGATGGCGGTGGCTCGCGGCATGCGGCAGGCCGGGCTTCGGATGACGAAGACCGTGGCGCCTGGCGACGTGGCGCTGATCCTCGCGGGCGACGAGGTGTGCTGCGCGATCCGCACGGCCACCCGCTTCGCGACCAGGCTTCGGACCAGCCTTTGTCTCCTGCCGCTCGAAGGCGTTCGACTGATCACTGGCTGGAAGGTCTGAATGTCGAAAGCCCTGCAAGGCGCCATCGGGATCATCGTCGGCGCGATCATCACGGCAGTTGCCGTGTTCGTGCCGGGCGCTCAATGGCTGTTGCCGGTCGGCATCGGGCTCATCGCGGGCGGCGTCATGGGGCTCCTCACCCCGCCGCAGCCGAAGCCCTCCGACATCCAGCAGGTTATCAAGGCGTCGGCCGCGCCGCGGTTCAGGCTCTACGGGCGCGGCAAGGAAGGCGGTGTCCTCTGCTTTGCCGAGACCCAGCAGGGCTATCTCCATCGCGTCTTTGCCATGGGCTCGGGCGAGATCGATGCGGTCGAGGAACACTGGATCGACGACAACGTGGTGGAGGTGGACGGCTCCGGCAATGTGACCACCCCACTTTATGACGGGCTGGTCGCCATAGAATACCGGATCGGGGACGGCGATCCCGAACCCTACGCCAATCTGGTCGCCGAGTTTCCGACCAAGTGGACGAACGATCACCTCGGCAAGGGCGTGCCCCACGCCTACATGCGGATGAAGCAGGTCAAGGCCGAGAAGCTGACGCAGGTTTATCCCCGCGTCAGCGAGACGCTTTATCGGCAGGTCCGCCGCGGCGCCAAGCTCTTCGACCCGAACGATCCTGGGCACGACATCGACGATCCGGCGACCTGGACCTGGAGCGACAATGCCGCGCGCGTCATTCTCGACTTCCTCATCCATCCGGACGGCATGCGGCTTTCGACCGAGTGGATCACCAACGCGATCGAATATTGGCAGGAAGCGGCGGCGGTCTGCGACGAGGATGTGAGCCTCAAGGCGGGTGGGACGGAGAAGCGCTGGAGGATCTGGAACACCTACAATTTCGCGGAGCGGCCGGCCGACGTTCTGGCTCGCCTGTTGCAGGCCTGCGACGCGATGCTGTTTCCGATCCCGAGCGGCGGCATCGGGATCAAGGTCGGCAAGTGGGAAGCGCCCACGGTCACGATCGACGATGACGCCATCATCGGGATTGCCGACATCGGCCGGGGCCGGGATGCACTGACGACCGCCAATGTCATCCGGGCGCAGTTCACAAGCCCCTTCCACGACTACAAGGAGACCGACGCCGATCCGTGGATCGATGAGGACGATGTGGCGGTTCGCGGCGAAATCTCGAACGACATGCAGTTCTTCGCCGTCCCTTCGCATGCCCAGTGCCGGCGGCTGATGAAGATTGCGGCGCACCGCGCCAATCCGCAATGGGTCGCGACCTTGATCTGCAATCTGCGGGGCCTCCCTGTCCTGGGCGAGCGGTTCATCCGGGTCACCTCGGCCGAGTTCGGGATCGATGAGGATTTCGAGGTCACCGCGCCGCCCGACTTCATCATCAAGGAAGGCAACATTCTCGCCGGCGTCCAGATCGCGGTCGCCTCCCTCTCCTCGGCCGCCTATGCCTGGGATGCCGTGGCGGAGGAAGGAACGGCGCCGGAGATCGTCGAGACGACCGACAACAACAACACGCTTCCGGTCCCGGAGAATTTCGAGGTCGAAGTCGAGCATCGCTTCGTGGGTCCCGGCCGGGTGGCCATTGCGATCCTCACCTGGGACCAGCCGGTAGAGGATTATTTCGAGGTCGAGGTGCGCGGCAAGCGCGTGACCGACACTCTCTGGTTCACAGTGCCTGTGCTCGCCGGCGCCCTTACCGCCGAATACGGCCCCATGCAGGACGGCGTCGCCTACGAATTCGAGGCGCGCACGGTTTCGGTGACGGGACGCGTCTCCGACTGGGTGGACTCCGACCCGCCTACCATTGTCGCCGATGCCGACCCGAACTCGCCGCGTCTCGATTTCTCCCTTGTGAACAACAGCCAGTTCATCGCGCTCCTTGAGGACATCTGATGGCCACGATCGACGTCAAAGACGCACTAGGCGCAACGGTCGCCATCGAGAAGCCGCTGGCTCCCGGCCGGGCGGCGGCGGCGGCTTCCCGGCCCGTCGCGATTGCCACCGAAGACTTCGCGGCGCTCGGCGCAACGAACGAAACCGCGCCGGCTTCCGACACGGCAGCGTCCGGCCTCAACGGCCGCCTGCAGCGCATCGCACAACGCTGCACTAGCCTGCTTGCACTCTTCACGGCCACGGCCTTCTCAGACGCCAACCGGCTGCCGGTCGAGCAGCGCGACGGCCTGGCGGTCTCGGGCTCGGTCACGTCCGCGGCGGTGCTCTTCACCCAAGACATGCTCGGCTACGAGTCGATCACCGTCCAGGTGACGAGCGCCGGCTCCGCCAACATCACCTACGAGACGAGCGACGACAACACCACCTGGTATGCGATCGGCGGGCTTTCCTCGATCTCGATCGGCGCCACGGGCGGGGCGTCCATCACGAACACCCTTGGACTCCTGCAGTTCGCCCGCAAGGGCCGCTACTTCCGGGCGCGGGTGTCGACCTACACCTCCGGCACCGTCTCAGTGGTCGGCACGCTCAGCAAGGCGCCGGTCGCCCACACAGTGATGGTGAACGCGAGTGGCGCGATTGCCGTCGGCCTCGCAGCCCACGACGCGGCGGTCCTGGGCGCGCCGTTGCGCATCGCCGGTAGGGCAGTCTCGTCGGACTATGCGGCCGTTGCGTCCGGCGATGTCGCTGATCTGAAAACGACGCTCGTCGGAGCGATCATCAACAAGCCATACGCGATCCCCGAGCTCGACTGGGGCTATGCCGCGGCCTCCGGAGGCATCACCGACACGAGCGATGTCGAGATCAAGGCAGCGGCCGGGGCGGGTCTCAGGAACTATCTGACCGGCATCGATATCATCAACACCCATGCGAGCGTCGACACCGAGGTCGTGGTCAAGGACGGCTCGACCGTGATCTACCGCGCGAAGTTCAAGGCCCTCGGCGTCGGTGCGCGCAACATCGTCTTCGCCTCCCCGCTCAAGTCGACCGCCAACACGGCGCTGAACGTCGCCTGCATCACGACGGGCAGCGAGACCTACGTCAATGCCCGCGGCTACGTCGCGCCATAGGAGGCTACGCAGATGCTGACCTTCCGTATTCTCAAGGAAACTTCCCCCGGCAAGTTCACGCGCACCAAGCAAACCTTCGAGGGCACGTTGGATGACGTCCAGGCGCATGTCGAAGCGCTGCGCGCGAAGGACGGGCACTGCTACGCGGCCGAGGCTGAGTCTCCGAAAGACTGACCCCCTCTCGCTTTCAATCCCAGTAAACTGACGGACACACACACCATGACCATTTGGGGTGATCTCTGGCGCTTCGCCTTTCGCAACTACGTGATCGATGGCGTGCCTGCCACTGGCGCGAACCGGCCGCGCAAGGAAGAAATCGCCGCGGCCGTCACTGCGACCGAAACGGCATTCGAGACGCTCGAGGCGAGCGTCACCGGGAATGCCTATCAGGGCACATGGAACGCGAACACGAACAGCCCGGCGATTCCTGCGGCGGCGTCCGGAAACCGTGGCTACTGGTATAAGGTGGCAATCGCGGGCACGACGACAATCTCCGGCATATCCTCGTGGGACGTCGGCGACGTTCTCCAGTCGAACGGAACGGTCTGGCAGAAGATCCCCAATCCTGATGTCGACCCGCTGCTCCTCGATGAGACGGTGCGCATCACGCCGCCCTTCGCGATAGTCGACTCCGACGGCTATCTTGCCGAGCCGCCCACGACCCGCCTCGGCTACCGCGAGAGTTTCACGCTTGCCGATTGCGACGCAATCGGGGTGTGGGGAGACAGCTTTGTCGATGCAAGCTATGTGCTGAAGGACAAGGCCTGGGTTTCCGTCGTCTCCCAGCACTCGGCCTACCGCTTCGTGAACATGGGGCGCTCGGGCTTCGACGCGGCCGAGATTTACGGGATGCACCACGACGGGCGCATTCCGGTCGTTCCCGATGTTTCCTGGGACTACAACCAGATTCGCGGGGCGCCGTGGGGTGCGCGGAGGTTGCGCTACGGCATCCTCATGACCTGGACAAATGACCTCGTTGGCCACGGCCGCGCCGGGTACCTCCAGCACGTCCTCAAGATCATCGACCTCTGGCGCGCCAATGGTATCCAGCCCGTGCTGCTTGCCGAGCATCGACCCGGCTCCCCCACAGACACGAGCAACGATCAGGCCGTCATCCTCGCCAACATCGCGCGTGAGCACGGCTGCGAGCTGATCCTCGAGCCCTATCAGTCGGGCAAGGAGTTTCAGCTCCTCAACGGCCCCTTCACCGACGGGGGCCATCCGGGCACCCGCACCGGGATGATCTATGCAAATCCTGTACTGCGCTGGCTCGACCGTCTCCCGAAGCCGAACCGAGGCATGAAGGTCTACGGGCTGCGGGCCGGAACGGTTGTCGGCGACCTCAACGATCTCGTCTTCCGCGACACGGCGGCCCTGGTGCTCCTCTTCAAGGAAATCTCCATCACGCACGCCGCGATCACGGTCCAGCCCGAGCATTTCGAGGAGCGTAACAAGTACCTGTTCAACGGGTCAGCGGGACCCGATGGAGCGCCGAACGTCGGCCAGATCGCCGATGAGTACAACGCGCTGCGCGGCGGCGGGGTCATCGACCTCGCAGAGTATGCCTTGCTGCGGGTTGCGCTGCCGAGCGGGGCCCGCAGCCTGCGTGGCGTTGCGGTCGAGATGTACACCGACGCCACTGCGGTCTATGTGCTCGACCGCTTCGGCCGCAACACGGCAGGAACCGACGATCCGACCGGAACATGGGTGCCAATCACCTATGCCGGAGGCGCTGTCAGGCTGGACCAGTCGACCCTGGCGCGTTCGATGGTCGACAATGAACTCTTCCTCCTCCTCTACAAGTCCGGAGGCGTGAAGCTCGGCCGGCCCGAGGTCCACTATTCCAGCTTCGATGCCGTTCCGGAACCTCGGCTGATGCGGACCTACGATGTTTCCAGCGCCGAGCTTCTGACGACGCAATCGCTGGCCTCCCTGACCGGCTGGACGACGGCAGGCTCTCCCGCCGTGGTGAGCCCCTTCGACCTCTCCTTCGGAGCACCACGGGCACCTGGCAGCTCATCGGCAATTGCTGCCGTGACCGAGATCGACGCCACCGCGAAGGTTGGCCAGTCGATCACGGTCCAGCCGAGCAAGGAACTCGTCACGACCTTCCGCATCCGTGCGATGTGCCGATACTGGCCGAAGCCGTTCTTGGACAACTCGCTCTCGGGCTACGGCTTCCCGGCAGGCGAAGTCATCGACCGGGCTGGCGGCGCGCTCTATCCGGACGACAGTCCCATCACGCCGGACTCCTACGACTTCCGGCGTGTGCGGCTGGAAGTCCTGTTCTCGGCCGCGCCATCGACTTCGTTCACGGCCTATGAGGCGCAGGACAAGATCGTCGGTCTCTACTGGACCGAGATCGATTTCATCGTCTCGACGCTCTCCTCGGTCCTTCCGGCATCCCTGAACTTCAAGCTCTCCGGGCCGGATGGCGTCGTGCAGGTGGCCAAGGTCTCCATCAGGGAGGTGATTGAGCATGTCAGCCGTTCTTAGAGCGCAGGGCGCCGACTACAGCCGCGGCCTGGGCGACAGCACCTCACCATTCGTCGCGTCGGCTGATCTTGTGACCGGCTGGGACTTCCTGGACTACGACCGCTGGAAGGAGGGATTCGTCCCCGGCCAGACGCTGACCGCCTACGACCAGAGCTCAGGGTCGCAGGTAGCTGGCGACGACCAGATATCCCGAAGCCTCGATGGACTAGGGCTTGCCTTTACCCAATACGGCTTCGCTCTATCGAACGACGCGACTGTCCCGAAATTCCCGAACAATACTGCGGTCGGACAGACCATGATGGCGCTCGGCGCATCCGACAGGGTAGTGCCGGGCGGCACGACCTCCGAGGTCTGGTTCGCGGTGGGCTGGCGCAGCAGCACCGCTGGGCTTGCTCTGGGGGTTCAACGACAGGTTTCTCTCGACCTGTTCATGGCTGTGGTGGAGCAATCGGCGGCCGTTTCGAAGTTCACCCTTAGCAGAGCCGAAAGGGCCAGCCTTCTGTTCCTCCGGGCCAATGGCGATTCGACTTGGTCCTTCATCATCCCCAACCTGCGCTTCTCCGTCACCCTTACCGACACCGATCTGTCGGTGGGCGATCCGCCGCAACTCGATGCGGTTTCTGCCAATCCGGGTAAGATCAGCTTCGGCAATGCTCTTCCCGCCTCCGGCGCGCAGCGGAGCGCGCTCAGGGCCTATCAGGGGGCGGTGTGGGACCGGGCTCTGACCGATGCCGAGATCGTCGAGCAGTACCAGCGGGCGCGGCTCCGCTTCCCCGGCATACTGACGTGAAGCACGGCGGCCGGCGACAGGGGCTGGGGGGCAACTTTGTCGCCGGCCGGAGTTTCCTCACCTCTCTCATGGCCGCCCTAGGGATAGGGATTGAGCGGCCACCCGCGCCTCCATCCTGACACAACCTCAGGCGCGAGTCGCGAACCATCGGAAAGGACGGCGGCCGGCGATGGACCGGGGGTATCGTTTCATCGCCGGCCGGGGAGGAAATCCCATGGCCTAGGTGCCACCTTCGGCCACCCTTGATCGATCCTGCCACGCCGCGAAGGCGAGTGCCTAGTCCCTCGTGGACCCCCTCCCCTTTTAGCCGTGCATAGGAATGTCAGCATGAGCCCTTCCGGCGACGTCAGCTCCGAGGTGCTGGTCGAGCGTCTTTCGTCGATGCGGGACCGGATCGACGATCTCGCGAGCTCGATGCGCAACAGACAGGCCGAGCTTGTTCGCGGCCAAACCGCGACGAACGAGAAGCTCGACAAGCTCGATATGGACATGCGCATCGGATACGTGACGCGTCTCGACATGGCTGCCGAAGTCGGCGCGCTGGAAAAACGTTTGGACGGCTACGTCACCAAGGACCAGTTCTGGCCGATCCGGGCGATCGTCTACGTCTTCATCGGTCTCGTGCTTCTGTCCTTTGGGGGTCTGCTGATCTTC
>JBFXDI010000125.1:0-11148 GCA_050181295.1 Parvibaculaceae bacterium
CGTTCTCGGCGGTCGTGCCCATGTGGTAGCCGTTGAAGGCGTCCCAGAGCCCGTCCTTGATCATGGTGTCGATCATCTTGAAGTCGCCCATCTTCACGCCGTCGCGCAGATGCGAGCAGTGGGGCGCCTGGCTCATGGATTCCTGGCCGCCGGCCGCCACAATCTCGGCATCGCCGTTGGCGATCTGCTGGAGGCCCAATGCCACAGCCCTGAGACCCGATCCGCAAAGCTGGTTAACACCCCAGGCGGGGGTCTCGACGGGGAGGCCGGCATTGATGGAGGCCTGGCGGGCCGGGTTCTGGCCCTGACCGGCCGTCAGGATCTGGCCCAGGATGACTTCCTGGATCTCCTTGGGGTCGAGCTTCGCCCGCTCGATCGCGGCCTTCAGCGCCGCTTTTCCGAGGTCGTGGGCGGGGAGCGAGGCGAAGGCTCCGTTGAAGGATCCTACAGCGGTGCGCGCCGCCGAGACGATCACGACCGAACCATTGCCACCTGCCATAACGGGCCTCCTCCTGTTCGCCGGCATCGTCCATGGGCGCGCCGGACCATCCATTGCTTATGGTCGTCAGGGTTCAATGTTGCAACGCGCAATTGGTTTGACGCAACTGCGACAAATGCGGCATCCTTGGTGCGCCGCCATATCGGAAGGCCGCGTTTGGGCGGCAGCACGGGCGGCAGGAGAGGGAAGGCTTCGTGACCGAGCAGCGCAAGGCGGAGACCGGCACAGTCGTCATCAAGAAATACGCCAACCGCCGTCTCTACAACACGGCATCCAGCACCTATGTCACGCTCGACGACCTGGCGCAGATGGTGAAGGACGGAACCGATTTCTCGGTCTACGACGCCAAGACGGGCGAGGAGATCACCCGCTCGGTCCTGACCCAGATCATCTTCGAGGAGGAGAACAAGGGCACCAACCTCCTCCCCATCAACTTTCTGCGCCAGCTCATCCGCTTCTACGGCGACAGCATGCAGGCCTTCGTGCCGAGCTATCTGGAATTCTCGCTGGATTCGCTGACGCGCGAGCAGGAGAAGCTGCGCCAGCAGTTCATGGAATCCTTCGGCGGAGAGTCCTTCCGAGCGCTCGAGGACCAGGCCAAGCGTAACATGACGATGTTCCAGGAGGCGGTGCGGATGTTCAACCCGTTCGTGCCTCTCGCACCTGGGAACCCCGCCAGAGGCGGCGGGCAGGGGGAAGCCCGCAACGGCTCGCAGCCGCCGGCCGAGCCCGCCGCGAGCCAGGATGAGCTCAAGGCGCTTAAGGACCAGTTGCAGGCGATGCAGCGTCAGCTCGACGGCCTCGCCAAGAAGGGTTGAGGTCTTTCCAAAACGTCGGACCGCACCCCTCCCCTTTGAGGGGGAGGGGCAGGGGTGGGGTGGAGGGGCGTCCCGCTCATTCCCCACCCGTCCGTCGCTTTCGCGCCGGCCGACCTCCCCCAAGGGGGAGGTGCGCAACCGGAGCAACGCGCTCCGTGCCCCAGCGCCGCCGCCAGCAGCCGATAGCACCGGCAGGATCGCGGACGGACTCCGGGAGCTTTCCCAGCGCGCAAACGTTGACTCCCGGACACCAAAGAACCGAATGTACGATTTTAGTCTCGCCGAGCTCTCTTTCGCTCGGCGTTCTCGGAACAGGCGATGGAGAAAGAAAAACCGCGCCGCAAAGGCCGGGAAAGCGAGCGCGATCAGGGCGCCGATCGGATTCTAGCGCCGCTGGTCGTCGGCATAGGAGCGTCCGCCGGGGGCCTCAGCGCCTTCAGGACATTCCTGGAGCGCATGCCATGCGACAGCGGCATGTCGTTCGTTCTGGTGCAGCATCTCTCGCCTGACCACAAGAGCGCCTTGCCGGAACTTCTCGGCAGGGCGACATCCATGAAGGTGATCGAAGCGGCGGACGGCATGCCGCTCCAGGCCAATCAGGTCTTCGTCATCCCGTCAAATGCCACGCTCACGATCAGAGGCGGCGCTCTTCACGTCGACAACCGGCGCCGCCGCGCCACAAGCGCCATCCCATAGACACGTTCTTCTCCTCGCTCGCGAACGATCAGGAGGAGAACGCGATCTGCATCATTCTGGCCGGCACCGGCAGCGACGGCACGCTTGGCCTCGGCCGCGTCAAGGAGGCGGGCGGGTTCACGCTCGCCCAGGCCGAATTCGATCATTCCGCCATGAGCGGCATGCCGCGCAGCGCCGCCGCAACGGGCTTGGTCGACGAGGTGCTGCCGGTCGAGGATATTCCGGCGCGACTCATCTCCTATCAGCAGCATCTGCAACGGGCGGCCAGCCAGAAGGAAGCGGACGGAACCCGAAGGGACGCGGCGCAGCATCTGGCGTCGATCGCCAGGTTGCTGCATGCCAGAAGCGGTCATGATTTCAGCGAATACAAGGAAAAAACCGTCACCCGCCGGATACAGCGCCGCATGCAGGTGCTTCAGATCGACACTTTTCCAGCCTATGTCGCGCGCCTGAAGGAGGAGCCGCAGCAGCTCGATCTCCTGTTCCGCGAACTCCTGATCGGCGTCACCCAGTTCTACCGCGATCCCGCCGCTTTCGAGGCCCTCGAAGCGACGGTTGTCGCCAAGCTGCCTCAATCGGGGAACGGCGAGGACCCCATCCGCGTCTGGGTGCCTGCCTGCTCCACGGGCGAGGAGGTCTACACGCTGGCCGCCCTGGTGAAGGAGGCAATGAGCAACCGTGCGATCACCTCCAGGCTCCAGATATTCGGCACGGATGTCGATGAGGAGGCGGTGACCTTCGCTCGCGCCGGACGCTATGCGAAGCCCGATGGCGCGCTTCCGGAGCGGATAAGGCGCTGGTTCGTTCAGGATGGCGAGGAGTTCTGTCCGCGCAAGGAAATCCGCGAGGTCTGCATCTTTTCCGTGCACAACGTCATCAAAGACGCACCGTTCTCCAAGCTCGACCTGATCTCGTGCCGCAACCTGCTGATCTACATGAATTCCGAGCTGCAGGACCGGATCCTCAGAACCTTTCATTATGCGCTCAAACCCGAAGGGTTCCTCTTCCTTGGCCCATCCGAAGGCGTGACCCGCCAGGCCAAATACTTCGTGACGCTCGACAAGAAGCACCGCCTTTTCCAGCGCCGAGACTCGGAGGCGACGCTGCCCCAACTGGCGCCCGGAATCACCAAAGCCACCCCGCAACCGGAGCTGGTGCTCAAGGCAAGCCTGGAGGAGCGGATCGCCCGCAAGGCGAGGCAAGCGATCGAGAAGCATTCGCCCGCCTACCTTCTGATCGACGGGAACTTCGAGATCTTGCGGTTCTCGGGCGGCGAGGCGGGGCAATATCTCGAGCCCTCGTCAGGCGCGGCCAGCCTCAACCTGTTCTCCATCCTGCGCAAGACGCTAAGACCGCCCGTCCGGGCAGCCTTGCGGGCGGCGACAGCCACGAAGAAGACGGTCGAGCATCAGAACATCGCGCTGAAGGTCGATGGCCGCGACCGCCTCGTGACGCTCATCGTCGAGCCGATAAACGGGGAGCCGGACGAGGGTCTCTGCGTGGTGGCGTTCCGGGACGCCGGCGCGCCCACCGTCTCCCCGGCGGCCGGAGGCCGGGATGGGGACCACAACATCCAGGAGCTCGACGAGGAGCTCCGCGTGATGAGGGCCCAGCTTCAGTCCACGATCGACGAGCTGGAGAGCGTCAACGAAGAGATGAAGTCGGCGGCCGAGGAATACCAGTCGGTGAACGAGGAGCTGCAATCCTCCAACGAGGAGCTGGAAACCTCGAAGGAGGAGATGCAGTCGATCAACGAAGAGCTTCAGACGGTCAACGCGGAGCTCGCCGCCAAGAACGAAGCGCTCATGCAGGTGAACAGCGACATCAGGAACCTGCTGGACAGCACCGAAATCGCGACACTCTTTCTCGACCATGAACTGCGGATCAAGAGCTTCACGCCGCTAATGACGGAAATCTTCCATTTCCGGGACCACGACCGCGGCCGCCCGATCACCGAGATCGTGTCGATGCTGAGCTATCCCGACCTGGAGCGCGATGTGCGCGAGGTGATGCGCAAGCTGAGCGTGATCGAACGCGACGTTCAGCTTACCGACAAGGGGATGGCGTTCATGCTGCGGATCCGGCCCTACCGCAGCATCGACAATGTCATCGACGGGGTCGTCATGACGTTCATGGACGTCACCGAGCGCCAGCGCGCGCACGACCGCGGCTCGCTCCTGCTCGGCGAGCTCGATCACCGCGTCAAGAACATACTGGCCATCGTCTCCTCCCTCATCAAGCAGACGCTCAAGACAAGCGAGAGCCCAGCCGCCTTCGCCGCGACCATGGAAGGCCGCATCACCGCGATCACGCGGGCGCACAGCCTGCTCACGCAGACCGGCGGCCAGGGCGGCGGCTCGATGCGCAACCTCATCAGGCGCGAACTCGAGCCCTACGATCCGGGCGGCAAGAAGTTCGAGATTTCCGGGCCGGACATGCTGCTTACGCCGAAGGCCGGCCTGGCGCTTGCCATGGCGATCCACGAACTGGCGAGCAATGCTTCAAAATACGGTGCGCTCTCGACCGCGACGGGCCGCCTCGCGGTCACGTGGGACGTCGAAGGCGATGCGAAAGACCGCGCGCTCAGGCTTCTCTGGAACGAAACCGGGGGACCGAAGGTGAAGAAAACCCGGAAAGCAGGGTTCGGCTCGACGCTCATCGTGCGGACGCTCGAGCATGAGCTCGACGGCAGCATCGAACGCGAATTCCTGCCCGGCGGGCTTCGTTGCAGGATGACCTTTCCGTTGAGCAGCGAGATCGGCCGCCTGATGTCGCCCGCCGAGGTCGAGGATGCGAGACATGACGGAAGATAGAACCAGCGGATGCCGGGTGCTCGTCGTCGAGGACGAGGCGGTCGTCTCGCTCGACATAGAGGACATACTCAAAGCGATGGGGTGCGAGATCCTGGGGCCGACGGGCAGGCTCGATGCGGCCCTGGAGCTCGCGACCAACGGCGATCCGGACGCCGCCATCCTGGACGTCATGATCCGCGGCGGAAGGGTGTTTCCCGTGGCCGAGCGGCTGATGGAGCGCGACATCCCATTCGTGCTCGCGAGCGGCTACGGTCGACTGGGCCTTGCCTCAGAAGTTTCAGAACCTGCCGCGCCTGACGAAGCCCTATACCAATGCGGAGCTGGAAGAGCAGATCAGACGCCTTTGCGAGGAAGCCTCGCGGCGGAAGAGAAAGCGTCAGACGCAATCATCCTGACGCGGCGGCACGGCGAGGCCGCCGTGAAGTGGTGAGGTCTGTCGAAGCGTCAACTGCACCCCTCCCCCCAAGGGGAAGGTGTGCGGGGCCTGAGCCAAAGGGCGCTTACCGCGCCAGCAGACGGTCCAGCGTGTCGCGCGCCTTGAAGTAGTAGCCGACCGCGGGGACGAACCACGGGTTCCCGCGATAGAGAGGATGGGTGGGAAGCGGCGCTTCCCCGAAGACGCTTTCGGCGTCGTTCGCACGGGCGATCCTGCGGGCGATCTTCATGCCGAGCCATGTCATCATGGCTATCCCTGTGCCGTTGCAGCCGAGCGCGAAGTGCAGCCCCTCCAGCGTCCCGACATGGGGAGCCTCGTCGAAGGTGAAACCGAGGTTGCCGGTCCAGGCGTGGGTGATGCGCACGCCCGCAAGCTGCGGGAAGCGCTCGATCATCAAGTCGTGGAGGGGAAGTGCGGTCGCGGCCGGCGCGTCGAGCCCGAAGCGCACCCTGCCGCCAAAGAGGAAGCGGCGTCCGTCCGGCGAGGGCCGGCAGTAGGACAGGACCCGGCGCGAGTCGTAGACGCTGCGCCCGTTGGGGATGATCGATCGGACCGCGTGCTCGCCGATCTCCTCCGTCGCGACGATGTAGCTGCCGATCGGCACCACCCGGCGGTGAAAACTCCCCATCGCTTCGCCGGTGTAGCCGTTGGTGGCGACGATCACCTGGTCCGTCTCGCATTCGCCGCGGCCGGTCGCGAGCCGCCAGCGGCGACCCGCCTGCTTCAGGCCCGTCACCGGGGCGCGCGTGCAGACGGGAATGCCGCGCGCACGACAGGCATCGAGAAGGCCGCGATAGTAGAGGGAAGGGTGCAGAAGTCCCGAGCGGGCGATGAGCATGCCGCCCGAATAGAAATCGGTGGCCAGCTCGGCGCGGGCCTCCTCGCGGGTGAGGAGCGAGGCGCCCCATTCTCCCATGCGGTTGAGGTGCGCGACCTTCGCCGCCATGGCCCTGTGATGGGCCGGAGTCCAGGCGAGGGTGACATGGCCGCTCTCGACCCAGTGGCAGGAGATGCCAAGCGTCTCGATCACACTCTCAAGATGGGAGACGCCCTCGAGCGCTTCGGCGTGCCTGCGCCTTTCGGCGCCCAGGTCGATGGACTTCCCCGCATAGCGGGGCGACAGGTTGCCGTGCGAGCAGACGAAGCCGGCGTTGCGGGTGCTGGCGCCGAAACCGGCCTCGCGGGCCTCAATCACCACGGCCTCGACGCCGAGGCGGTGGAGCTCGAGCGCGGTCGAGAGGCCGGCATAGCCGCTTCCTATGACGGCGACCCGCACCGACTTCGGAACCGGAAGGAGATCTCCCTCCAAGGGCCGGTAATCCTCCCACCAGAGGGGTTCGGGCTTGAAGTCGGGATGAAGGCGTGAGTCCGTGCGCATGGCGGGAGGGATAGCATCGCCCGCGCGCGGCTCACAGGGGGAAGGGACAATGATCCTTATGCTTCGACAGGCTCAGCATGAGGATCATGGTTGGTCTCGTCCTCGGGGCCGGCCATGACGCAACTTGGCGAGGCTTCAGGCGGCGGGCTTGCGGAAGGCGTCGAGCGATGCCATGGCCTTGCGCAAGAACGAACCGTCTGGATCGTCGTCTGTGTCGTCGGGGGCATCCGCCTCGACCGGCTCCTGCGGCTCGAGCGAAGCCTTGACGGGAGCAAATGCCGGCATGTCGTCAACCGGGTCGAAGGAGCTCTCCTCCAGGGCGGTCTCCTCGATTGCAGGCTCCCGCACCGCTTCCTCGGGGATCGGCATGGAAACCTCGGCGGGCAATTCCCCGATCTCCTCCGCGTCGGCAGCGGAGGCTGCTTCCTCAAGGATTTCCTCCTCCGGCTCGACGGTAAGAGGAATCGTCGCGGCTCCGAAAAGATTGCCCTGCAGATAGTCCACGCCGAGGGCGCGCAGGATCTCCGCGTCTTCTTCCGAGGACACCCATTCCGCGACCGTCCGCAGGTCGAACCTGCGCGCGAGGTCGATGAGGATCCGGACGAAATACTGGTTCTCGGGACTCTGCGCCACGTTCTCGCAGAAGGTGCCGTCGATCTTGACCATGTCGACGTCGAGCACCTTGAGATTGCGGAAGGAGGTGTAGCCGGCCCCGAAATCGTCGATGGCGACCCTGCAGCCGAGCTCCCGGAGCTGGTCGATGAAGGAGGTCACGTGGTCGAGATCGTTGAGCGCCGCGGTCTCGGTGATCTCGATCATGAGGCGGCCGGCGATCTCACGGTTCTCGCGCAGGATGTCGGTGATGAGGCCGGACCAGCGCGGATCCGTGGCGGTGACGCCCGAGATATTGAGGGAGATGCGGGCTGCGGGATTGCGCTGCAGCTCGGCGACCGCCAGCCCCATCACCGTGCGGTCGACGAGACGCACCAGCCCGAGCTTCTCGGCGATCGAGATCAGATGCGCGGCCTCGACCGGCTGGCCCTCGGGCGTGATGAGGCGGAGCAGCGCCTCGTGCATGGCGACGGCGCCGGTTCGCGCATCGACGATGGGCTGGAAGGCGAGGGTGAGCCTGTCCTCGCGCAGGCTCGAGAGGATCTCCGCGCCGCAGCGCGCATTGAGGTTGCGGAGCGAGGCGAGCTCCGGGGAAGGCTTGTAGAGCACGAAGCCGTCGGTCGGCTGGCGCTTCGCCGCCGCGAGCGCTTCCTCGGCGCGCGCCATGGCCGTGTGTGCGTCCCCTGCATGCCTGGGCAGCACGATGCCGCCGATCGAGAGCGTGGCCCACACCGGCCCTTTGCTCGTCTCGATCACGCTGTCGCGCGCCACGCCCAAGAACCGCCTGACGGCGAACTCGAAATCGACCTCCGAGCAGTTGGCGAGGATCATGCCGAACTTGCCGCCGGAATAGCGGCCGATCGAATCGCCGCCCCGCACGACCTGCCGCAGGCGCTGGGCGAGGGCATTGACCACCTCGTCGGCGACCTCGAAGCCATAGGCGTGGTTGACGACATTGAGGTTGCTGACGGCCGCGACGAGAAACGCAAAGCCGACGCCGTCGCGCTTCGATGCCTCAAGGGCCTCGTTCAGCGCATCGGCAAGGCGGCTGCGGTTCATCATGCCGGTGAGCGGGTCGCTGGTGCCGAGCAGGCGCAGGTGCTCGTCGCGGCTGTGCCGGTCGTCGATCCGCCGCACGATGCCGAAGGCCTCCGCCGGCCGTCCGTCGGAGCCTGCATACCAGCGGCCCGTATCCTCGACCCAGTGGCTGCGCTCGTCGTCGGGACCGAAGGGCCTGATCTGGTATTCTATGGCGTAGGGGACGCCCTCGCCCTCGTCGCGGACGCCTGAGCTCGTGACGGCGTCGAAGCGCGACGTGACGTTGTCGCGATCCAGAAGCCGCGCATAGGCGCGGCCGGTGGCGATCGCGGGGCCGTTCTCGACGTCAAGGGCGCGGCCGACCTCGCCCGCCCAGACGAGCGCATCGGAGGCCAGGTGCCAGTGATAGGCGACCTCGCCCGTCGCATGGACGGCGCGCCTTATCCGCTCCAGCTCATCGAGGTCGCGCACCCGGGCGAGCGCGTCGACGCTGGAGGCCGAGGGAGCCGGCCCGCCGGAAGCGGGCTCGGCTGCCGGCGCGGAAGGCACCGGACCGGTGCCCGCAAGGATGGCGGCAATGGAGATGCGGCTCACGAGGCCTCCGGCCGAGAACATTCACAGGAATTCCGGCCAGCCTAGAGGTAAAGTGATTAAGAAACGCGAAACGGATAGGCCGCAAATGGGGCGGCGGCCGAATCCGGGAGACAGCTTGAAGCGGCTCTCACGGCACCGATCCCGGACAACCGCGAGCATGATGCCGAAAAGTGTGAAGCACTTTTCGGGTCACATCATGCTCTTCCATGGAAGCGATCACGGCGAATTTGGGTTGAACCCAAACTCGCCGTGATCGAACGCGGTTTCCGGGATGACAGTGTCGTCTAGTTGAGGATGCGATGGCGGCAGAAAGCGCTAGTTGCCGCCTGCGCCTCCGCCGAGCGACAGGGTGCCGACGACCTTGTCGATCTCGACCTGCGAGGGCTTGAAGGAGCTGTCGGGGCTGAAGAAGACCACCTGCACCATGCCGGTGTTGGGGATGGTCATGTAGTAGTTGCTGAAGGTGAAGCCCGCGCCGCCGATCGGAACGCCGTAGACGATATGGTTCCAGCTCTTGCCGTTGACGTCGGCCTTCTCCTCCTGGTCGATCCGGACCTTGGAGATATCGATCTTGGCGAAGGCGGAGGCGTTCTGGAGGATGGCGTTGCGCAGGAAGCTCTCCTCGAGCGCCACGGTCTCGGTGATGAGCCCGCCATAGAGGGTTCCCTCCTTGTTGCGGAACATCACCTCCCAGGCGCCGGTCGGATTGTCGCGATCCCAGACAGCGTTGCCGAAGCAGAGCGAGACCGGCAGCGACTTGCTCGTCACCTTGACGCCGTCGGCGCAGTCGGCGGTCTTCTCCTCCGTCTTGGTCTCAGTCTGCGCCGTCTCGTCGAAGCGCCACGTATTGTCGTCCGACAGGATGATCGTCTTGCCCTGGAACTGGGTGCGGCCGAGTTCCGCCGCCCAGGCGGCACTTCCGGAAAGCAACGTCAGCACGAGGCCGGTGGCGGCCCAACGTCTAGCCCTGCTCATGGATTTATTGCTCCTTTGGTCCCGCTTCCTGCGGGAGGGGAAACCAGATTATCGGCTGGCGGATGAACCCGCAATGAACCGGTGTGTTCCTCAATATCCGAGCGCCAGGCCGTCCTTGCGGGGATCGGAGCCTCCGGAAAGCACGCCCGACCCCCAGTCGATCGCGATGGCCTGGCCGCCGCCCAGGGGCTCCGCCAGCGAGGAAAGCCGGTGGCCGCGCGCCTCGAGCGCCTTGCAGACGGGCTCCGGAACCGACTGCTCGACGGTGAGGAGGCCGGTGTCTGGCTCGGGGAAGAAGCGCGGGAAGTCGAGCGCCTCCTGCGGGTCCATTCCGTAGACAAGCATGTTGAGGGCCACCTGCACCTGCCCCATGGGCTGGTAATCGCCGCCCATGACGCCGAAGGGCATGGCGACGCGGCCGCCCTTCCGGGCCATGGCCGGAATGATCGTGTGCATGGGCCGCTTGCGGGGGCCGATGCAGTTCGGATGCGCCGGATCCGTCGAGAAGCTGCTGCCGCGGTTGTGAAGCGCGAAGCCCGCCCTGGGCAGCACGATCATCGTGCCCCAGGCGGCGTAGACCGAATTGATGAAGGAGACGGCAAGCCGGTTCCTGTCGACGACGCAGAGATAGATCGTGTCGGAATGCTTGCGGGGCACGGCGCCCCCCACATCGGCTATGGCGCGGGAGACGTCGATGCGGGAGGCGAGCTCGTCGGCCAGCGCATCCGACAGCATCCAGGCCTGCGGAACGTCGGCATGTGCGGGGTCGGCGACATGGCGGGCGCGCAGCACGAAGGCAAGGCGGATGGCCTCGGTCTGGAGGTGGTAGCGCTCGGGCGAATCCGGGGCGAAGCGGCCGATGTCGAGACGCTTCAGGATGTTGAGCGCGGCGAGCGCCACGATGCCCTGGCCGCTCGGCGGGATCTCCAGGATGTCGTGGTCCTCGAAGGTGGTGGAGATGGGCTCGACCCAGTCGGCTTCGGCGGCGCGGTAGTCCTCGAGCGTGAGCAGCGCGCCGCGAGCGCCGAGCACGGAAACCATTTCTTCGGCGATGGGTCCCGAATAGAAGGCGTCGCGGCCGCCTTTGGCGATGGCCTCGAGCGTATCGGCGAAAGCCGGATAGCGGACCACCTCGCCGGCGCGGGGCGCACGGCCGCCGGGAAGGAAGTGAAGCCGGCCGCCTTCGTCCTCGCTCAAGGCAGCGGCGTGGCGCGCCCAGTCATAGGCGACGCGGGGCGTGGTCGGCACGCCGTCGCGGGCGAGCTTGATGGCCGGCGCGAGCGCCTCCT
>JBFXDI010000126.1:0-11087 GCA_050181295.1 Parvibaculaceae bacterium
GGTCGGTTTGGCCTTCTCTGGTTGATAACACCATTACGGACCCTCGAACAACTTGCTTCCGGCTATGCTTTCGCCGAGCAGAATTCGCGTGTGATATCAGTGTGTTGAGATTTTCCACGGGTATAAGACGCGCGTTAACGCTCCTTACCTGATCTCCGACAATTCAAGACAATCTCTCTCCAGCGGGCAAACCCAGGATTCAAGCCTCTGCTCTATAGACGATGCACGGAAACCTGCATGCCGGGACGGCCGGGCGGCAGTTGAGCAAGAGAGAGAAACGCGATGACCCGTCTGAAACAGCTTACCCGGCGCTTCCTGCGCAATTCGAGCGGCCAGGCCGCCATCATCTTCAGCCTCGCGAGCATCCCGCTCGTGGTCATGCTCGGCATGGCGGTCGACTATTCGAACCTGGTCAGCAACAAGAAGCATCTGCAGGCGACCCTGGACGCCGCGGCGCTCGCCTCCGCGGCTGCCTACGCCAAGGCCGACCCCAACTATGAGGCCGTCGCCCAGAAATTCTTCAACACCAACGCGCCCGAGGAGCTGAAGGCCTCCCCGCCGGTCGTCAGCGTCAAGATCGACAAGCAAACGCTGCAGCTCAAGGCGACGGTCGAGACGACCTTCCACAACACCATCATGAGCATGGTCGGCCAGGGCACTTCAAAGGTGAACGCCGCCACGACGGTCTCGCTGCCGGTCTTCTCCGACTACCACAAGGGCGAGATCGTGTTCGTCCTCGACTACTCCGGCTCGATGGACGACAAGATCGACGGCAAGAAGAAGTACATCTCGATGCGCGATGAGGCGACCAAGCTCATCAACACCCTGTCGCAGAACGGGCTGAACACGGACGTGAAGTTCGGCGTGGTTCCCTTCTCCGGCGAGGTCTACGCGACCATGCCGAAGAAGTACTGGTACAACCAGGGCACCAGCTCGACCAACTACACGAGCTGCACGCGCGACCGGAAGTACTCCCACAACATCACCGATACGACCCCGAACACCACCACATCGACCCATGCCTCGCGCTGGGGTCAGCCTCTCGCGAGCAACGACTCGCACGGCATCACCTGCTCCGCCTATGCGACCCGCAACCTTCTCGTGCGGCCGCTGACGACGGACCATGTCGGCACCGTCACGGCGATCTCCAACATGCTGCCCTACAACTGGACGCACATCGCGGTCGGCATGGAGTTCGGCTGGCATCTGATCTCGCCCAACGAGCCGTTCAACCAGGGCGTCGCCTACGGCACGGAGAACACGCTCAAGGCCATCGTGCTCCTGACCGACGGCGCGCAGACCGAGGTGGGCTGGGGCTCCGGCACGGTCAACACGGTGTCACAGGCCGAGAAGAACCTCGAGACCATCTGCACCAACGTCAAGGCCAAGGGCGTGCGCGTGCTGACGGTTGCCTACGACCTCTATGACAACGCGTCCACCACGCGCCTGAAGAACTGCGCCTCCTCTGCGGAAGACGCGTTCAACGTGAAGAACACGAAGGAACTCGCGTCTGCCTTCGGCGTCATCACCAACAAGCTCGCAAAGGTGATGTACATCGCCAAGTAGACTGGTTCGGCGATCATCGAGAAAAAGGGCGGGCCTCACGGGGTCCGCCCTTTCTCTTTCAGAAGTCCGCCGCCTCGCCACCTTCCTCGTGCGTTCGGGAGTTGCCGCCAGGCCAACGCTTCGACACGCTGCGCGCCGGATGCCGCTTGAAGGCCGATCCCACATACAGCGGCCGTTTCAGTGCGCGAACTACGAGCCTAGCATTGTCCGCATATTGCACCCTTTATAGAAAATCTGTTCATGCTACTGGACAATCTCACCAGGCGTTCACGAGTCATCTCGGAATGCAGAACAGACGGAGGAGGTACGTGGACCGCGTGGACGACATGATCCTGGTAACCGAGATTGCGGACACCGGCAGCTTCACCCAGGCCGGCGCTCGGCTCGGCATGTCGAAGTCCACGATCAGCCAACGCGTGGCTTATCTGGAAGAACGGCTCGGGCTGCGACTGTTCAATCGGTCAACGCGGCACATCAGCGTGACCAGTAGCGGTCAGGTATATCTTGAATATTGCCGTCGCATCCGCGCGGAGGTGGCCGCCGCGAACTTGGCGATGGCCAGCCTCAAGGATCAGCCCATCGGAACCTTGAAGATCACCTGCCCGGAGGTGACCGCATCCCATTTTATGCCGTCTTTTCTTGGCGGCTTCGCCAAAAAGTTTCCGCGGGTCACTGTCGAGCTGATTGCAACAAACAGGCACCTCGACCTCATCCGTGAGCGCGTGGACTTCGCCTTCCGCGTTGGCTCCGTCTCGAGCCAGGACCTGGTCATCCGCAAGATCTCAACCATCAAGCGGGTTCTTGTCGCCTCTCCAGGTTACGTTGCTATAAGCGCACCGCTCAGGGAACCTGTCGATCTATTGCAGCACCGCTGTCTGCTCCACGATGCGCTTCCCGACTGGACCCTCATTTCCGGAACCACAAGGGTTGCCCTTCAGCCGCCCGCCGCAGCAAGAAGCGATTCAATGGGGTTCCTCCTTCAGTCCAGCATCGGAGGCAACGGGATCGCCTTGCTGCCCGCCTATGTTTGCCAACCGGCCGTTGCGGCAGGTAGCCTGATCGAGCTTCTTCCGACCTGGGAGATGGCCTCCTACGAAATGACGCTGATCTTTCCCAATCTCAAAAATCAATCCCGGGCACAGGCGGCTTTTCGCGAATTCGTGAGCGCTTACGATTTCTCGCACTTTTCAACCGGACGCGCGCCCGCATCGTGATGCTCGCATCACCGTAACTGATCGTTGAAGATTTCCCTTGCCACCCGAGCACGCGGTTCTTCTCTAGAGCTTCACCAGCTGCTTGCCGAAATTCTCGCCCTTGAGCATGCGGATCAAGGCATGAGGCGTCGTTTCAATGCCTTCCGACACGTCCTCTCGAATTTCCAGAGAACCCTCCCTGTACCATTCGGTGAGCTGTGCCTTCGCGGCCGGATAGGAGGCTTCAAAGTCATCGAGGAGAAAACCTTCTATGCGCGCACGCGACACCAGGATGCGCCGCAGAAACCGGGGGCCGATGTCAGGCTTATCGAAGCGGTCCGCCAGCGCGACGGTGCCGACAACCACGATGCGGCCAAAGAGATTGATGTTGAGCACGGCCGCGTCGTGGATCGGCCCGGCCGTATTGTCCATGAATACGTCCACCCCGTTCGGACAGGCGGCGGCGACTGCGTTGGTCAGATCTTCCGTCGTTCTGTGATTAATGCCCGTCCGGTAGCCAATGTTCTTACACCATTCGATCTTGGCATCGCTTCCGGCCACTGCCACCGGATCGAGACCCTTGATGCGAGCTATCTGGCCGGCAATCTGGCCCACTGCTCCGGAAGCGGCCGAGATCAGAACGGTTTCTCCCTTCTTCGGCCGGCCGACTTCCAGGAGCGCGAAATAAGCAGTCAGTCCCGGCATACCGAGGGCGCCAAGCGAGGTCTGTATGGGAGCGTTGCCGGGGTCGAGTACCGTGGCTGTTTTTGCAGCGATGGTCGTGAAAGGTTGCCAGCCGAAATCGTCAGCCAGCACCAAATCACCGGCCTTGAAGCCCGGCGCCTCCGAGGCAACAACCTCCCCAACGCCGCCTCCTTGCATCAAGTCGCCGATCTGCAGACCCGCCGCGTAGTTCTTTGCTGGGCTCAGTCGGGCGCGCATGTAGGGATCGACCGAAAGCCAAAGCGTCCGGACAAGCAGTTCCCCGGCGCGCGGCACGGGCACGGCACGATCTTCCAATGTGAAGTCGTCCGTTGTGGGCATGCCGGCTGGAAAGCGCTTAAGAAGCCAAGTCGGATTCGATGTCATGGAGCCACCTGAGGTTCGGGGTGCCGGACATCAGATAGCTCACCTCGGCGCAAACCCAGTAGCCTGGCTTTCAGAACTGACTGTGCGGATTTTCGTACAGTCCCGGCACATCCGCCTTCTCGTTCAGAAGTCCGCCGTCTCGCCGCCCTCCTCAATGCGGCGGGCGATGAAGGCGCCGACCGCTTCGGCGATGGCAGGGTCGAGCGGCGGCGGCGCGTATTCCGCGAGCGCCTGCTTCCAGAGGGTGTTCGCCTTCTGGGAAGCTTGAGGCGAGCCCGCGGACTGCCACTGCTGGAAATTCCGCCAGTCGGAGATGAGCGGAGCGTAGAAGGCGTCGGTATAGCGCGCCAGCGTGTGGCTCGCTCCGAAGAAGTGGCCCCCCGGTCCGACTTCCCGCATGGCGTCGATGGCGAGCGCGTCCTCGCTCACCTCAAGCGGCTTCAGGAACTCCTCCACCATCTGCAGAAGGTCGATGTCGAGCGCGTACTTCTCGTAGCTCGCCACCAGGCCGCCCTCCATCCAGCCGGCGGCATGGATGATCTGGTTGCCGCCGCCCATGATGGCGCCCCAGAGCGAAAATACCGATTCGTAGGCGGCCTGGGCGTCAACGGCATTGGCGGCATTGGTGCCGGAGGTGCGGTAGGGCAAGCCGTAGCGGCGCGCGAGTTGGCCGCCGACGATGCAGGCCTTCATGTATTCCGGCGTGCCGAAGGCGGGAGCGCCGGATTTCATGTCCACGTTCGACGTGAAGCCGCCATAGACCACGGGCGCGCCGGGCCGCACGAGCTGAGCGAGGGCGACGCCCGCCAGCGCCTCGGCGTTCTGCTGCGCCAGCGCGCCGGCGATGGTGACAGGCGCCATGGCGCCCGCGAGCGTGAAGGGCGTCACGCACACCATCTGGCCGCGCTTCGCCATCTGGATGATGCCGTTCGACATGGGGCTGTCGAGCTTCAAGGGCGAGTTGGTGTTGACGACGGTGTAGCAGGACGCCTCGCGATCGAACTGCTCCTTCGAGATGTTGCGCGCCAGCCGCGATATCTCCATGCCATCATGCACGCGGCTCGAGCCCAGCGAGGACACGAAGCCCACCTTGTCGGAAAGCCTCACCTTCTCGCGCGCGACGATGAGGTGACGGATCGAAGGCTTGACGTCGAGCGCATCGACCGAGCCGCTGCCGGCGAAATGGATACAGTTGAAGAACTGCGCCAGCCGCATGAAGTTGCAGCTGTCCTCGAGCGTGCCGGGCCTGCGGCCGCGGTCGAGATCGGCGCAGTTGGGCGGGCCGCCCACTGGACAGAAGGCAATCCAGTCGCCACCAATGCGGATACTGTGCTCGGGGTTTCGGGCATGAAGCGTGAACTCGGAAGGCGCGGACCGGATGGCCTCGGTGATGATCTCGCGGCCGATCCTGACCCTCTCGCCCTCGATCTTCGCCCCGGCCATCGCGAACACGTCGCGCGCCTGGGACAGCGTGATCTCCATGCCGATGTCCTCGAGCACGGTCAGGGAGGCGTTGTGGATCGCCTCGAGCTGGTCGGCCGAAACGATCTCGAGCGGCGGGAACAGCCGCCGCGGCTGCTTCCATTGAAGCTGGGAGATGTGGCCGCCGCCGTCGCGCCTGCGGCCCTCGCGCCGCGACCGCCTCTCCTGCCTGTCGTCCGTCAGACTCATGCTGGTTCCTCCCGCCGATCGGCCATCACGCGCCCAGCGCATAGGCCCACATGCCGAGCCCGGCCGCCGTCAGCGCGGCGCCGGTGGCATAGCTCAGCCAGTGCCCGTGGGGCGCGAGCTTCTCAATATACACATAGACGGCAAGCGCGGCGATCCACAGCACATTCATCACCCCGCCCACGAAAAGGAGCGCCATCAGGAACCAGCAGCAGCCGAGGCACCAGGCGCCGTGCTCCGCGCCCATCCTGAGCGCTCCCGAAGCGCCCGCGCGCCACTCCTGCATCAGGAAGAGGACCGGGTTGCGGCATTTGGCGAGGCAGGCCTGCTTAAGCGGCGTGAGCTGGTAGAGGCCGGCCGCCACGAGCAGCCCGCCGCCCAGCACCGCGCCGGCCGACATGGCCATGGGCGAGACGAGGCCCGCCCGCTCTAGCGCCCATTGCAGGAGGGTCGCCAGTGCGCTGAACGCGGCCCAGGCCAGGAGGTAACCGGACAGGAAGGCGCCCGTCGGCGCCACCAGCGCTCCGGTATCGGGGTCCTTGCGGGAAATGGTCGCGAACAGGAGCACCATGGGGGCGACGCTCGGCACCATCATCGCCGCCATCATGATCCACCACATGGCGAACATGAGAAGTGCATAGCCGGGGGTCCAGCCGAGGCGGCGCATCATCGCCTCGTGCTCGGCCGGCGTCATGCCCATGGAGGTTGCATCCATGTCGTGCATGCCGACGCCCGAAAGCGTGTAGGCCCAGGCGAGCAGCACGACGAGCGCCAGCAGGCCGCCCACCACCCAGCGGTCGCGGCGGGCAACCGCCTCGGCGACGTCGGCTATCCGCATGGACCCGAAAATACGGTCAGTGGACCGGACCACTCCCGGTCATGTGCAGGACATTGAGGTGGCAGTGGCCCCTTGTCCAGTCGAGCGAAATCGGCCCCTTCGCCTTCGTGGCGCTGCTCGCATACTCGGCCTCGTGATATTCGAAGCCCTGAGGGATCGTCACGCGGATGCGGTGCTCGGCGCCCGTCACCGGATTGCGGATCGGCTCCACCTGCGATTCCACGAGATCGGCCACCTTGAAGCGTCCCTGGCGGGCCTCAATATCGACCTCGAAGTCGATCGGCCTGAAGACGGGCTCGTGCATCTTCTCGATGACGCTCGAGAAGACATTGAAGATGGTGGCGCCGGGCTCCGTCTCTTCCCCTTTCAGGATCGTGAAGATCGCGTCGCGCTGCGCCGGGCTCGTCGCTTCATCCACGATGGTGAAGACCTCGCCGTGCCCCTCGTGGATCGGTCCCGGCCATGCGAGGCAGGCGACCCATTTCGCTCCGGCGAGATCGACGTCCGCGAAACGACCTTCGTCGACCCGCACCGCGACGGCGACCCGGCAGTTGCCATGAGTGGGCAGGGCGTTGAACTGGCAGGGGCAGCCCCAGTCGCAGTTGCAGGTCGCGATCTGCGGGCCTTTGATCATCCACTGGACAACAGGCATGGCGTGGCTCCTCCTCCACTTGCCCCTGAGTCAATCAATACCACGCCGGCGCCGTCCTCGCGAGGGGACTAAAAGTCGACGGGCGCGCCGCCCTCCTCCTTGCGGCGGGCGACGAAGGCATCGAGCTCCTCCGCCACGGCGCGGTCCATCGGCGGCGGCTCGTATTCCGCCAGCGCCTGCTTCCAGAGCGCATTGGCGCGCTGATGGGCCTGCGGCGCACCTGCTGCCTGCCACTGCTGGAAGTTCCGCCAGTCGGAGATCATCGGGGCATAGAAGGCGCTGGTGTAACGCGCGAGCGTATGAGCGGCGCCGAAGAAATGTCCGCCGGGCCCGACCTCCCGCATGGCCTCGACACCGAGCGCGTCCTCCGTCATCTCCAGGGGCTCGAGAAACTCCGACACCATCTGCAGCAGGTCGCAGTCCAGCGCGAACTTCTCGAAGGAAGCGACAAGGCCGCCCTCCATCCAGCCGGCGGCGTGCATGATCATGTTGCCGCCCCCCATGGTGACGCCCCAGAGCGAGAAGACGGCCTCGTAAGCCGCCTGCGCATCGACGGCGTTGGCGGCGCAAGCGTTGGAGGTACGGTAGGGAAGGTTGTAGCGGCGCGCGAGCTGGCCGCCGATCACGGCCGCCTTCATGTATTCGGGCGTGCCGAAAGCCGGCGCGCCCGACTTCATGTCGACGTTGGAGGTGAAGCCGCCATAGATGAAGGGGGCGCCCTTGCGCACGACCTGCGTCATCACGAGGCCCGCCAGCGCCTCCGCGTTCTGCTCGACCAGGGCGCCGGCCAGCGTCACCGGCGCCATGGCGCCCGCGAGCGTGAAGGGCGTGAGGCAGACGATCTGGTTCCTCGACGCCATCTCGATGATGCCCTGGAGCATGGGCGCGTCGAGCTTCAGGGGCGAGTTGGAGTTGATGATGGTGAAGAGCGACGGCTCGCGCTGCAGCTGCTCCTCGCTGACGCCCCTGGCGATGCGGGCGATCTCGATGCCGTCGCGGATACGCTCCCGCCCGAGCGAGTAGGCATGGAACGGCTTGTCGGTGAGCGTCGCCATGTCCTTCAGCGCCACGAGATGGCGGAGCGAGGCGTGGACGTCGATCGGCTCGACGGGATAGCCGCCGAGGAAGTGGATGCAGTTGAAGGTCTGAGACAGCTTCAGGAAGTTCCGGTAGTCGGCGAGGTTTCCGACCCTCCTGCCTCCATCGAGGTCGGAGCAATTGGGCGGGCTCGACACGTTGCCGAAGGCCATGGACCCGTCGCCGAGCGTGATCGAGTTCTCCGGATTGCGCGCATGGAAGGTGAAGGTCGCCGGCGGCGTCTTCACCGCCTCCTCCACGAGCCCCCTCGGAAAGCGCACGCGCTCGCCACCGACCTCAGCACCCGCCACCTTGAGGCGCTCACGCGCCTCGGGCAGCAGGAAATCCATGCCGATCTCCTCCAGGACCTTGAGCGAGGCTTCGTGAATTGCTTCGATCTCGTCGTCGGAGACAAGCTTGAGCGGCGGGAAGCGGAGCCTCGGCCTGCGGCGCGGAAGCTGCGCGATGCGCGATTCCGCTGCCGGCTTGCGGCGCTCTCCCCCACGCCTTCGGTGGGGAGACGCGGGTTCCGTCATCAACTCACTCATTCGACACCCCTCCTCAGGCCAATGTCGGCGGACATACACCCTCCTGTCATTGCCGGGCTTGTCCCGGCAATCCATGAACACCGCCCTCGCCCGCTTTCGCCGCATTGGCGTTCATGGATGCCCGCAACGAGTGCGGGCATGACAAGGCTCTTCATCGGTATTCCTTCAGTGTCGGATCGGCGTCGATCTGGGCGGCGAGCCAGTTCTCGAAGCGCCGGATCTTGGATTTTTCCCGCTCCGCCTCGCTGCACACGAAGACCCAGGAATGCCGGTGGCGCACCTTCAGGGGAAAGGGCTCGACCAGCCGGCCGGCAGCCACCTCGTCGGTCGCGAACGGGCCTATCGTCATCGCGACGCCCCTGCCCTCGAGCGCCGCCTCCTGCGCCAGGATGTAGCTGTCGAAGGCGAGGCTGTCGGAGAGCCCAAGACCCTCCACTCCCGCCGCCTGCAGCCAAAGGCGCCAGTCCTCTTCCGCCGTATAGACATAGAGCAGCTTGTGGTGCCTCAAGTCCTCGGGGGTACGGATGGCCTTGCGGCCCTCCATAAGCTTCGGCGAGCAGATCGGGGTCAGCAGCGAGTGGCAGAGGTGACGGTAGTAGTGCGAGACGCCCCGCTTGCGGGCAAGCACGAAGGCCGCGTCCACATGGCCCTCGTCGAAATCCCAGTCGAAATAGGCGGTCGAGAGCCGGACCTTCATGTCCGGATAGCGGCGCTCGAAATCGTGCAGGCGCGGGATCAGCCATTTGAGCGCCACGGTCACATAGACCTGGACCGTGAGCTCGTTGTCGCGCTTCTGCGGCCGGAGCGCGCGGGTCTGGCTCTCGATCTGGTCAAAGGCGTCCCTGACCGCCGGGTAGTACACCTGCCCGATCGGCGCGAGTTCGGGCTTGCGCGCATCGCGCCGGAAGAGCTTGGTTCCGAGGCTTGCCTCCAGCGCCTTGATCTGGTGGCTGACGGCGGACCGCGTGATGCCCAGTTCATCGGCCGCGAGCTTGAACGATCCCAGCCGCGCGGCCGCCTCGAAGGCTGTCAGGGCGCGCAAGGGAGGAAGATCGCGTCTGGGCAACTCAGTTCACCGCTATTGGAATTTTCACCCCTCCTAGCACGTTGAATTCCAGCGGTTTAGCCGGATTCTGGCTCTAGGCACCGAAGGTTTGGGTGAATTAAACTCACCAGTCATTGAATTCTTTCGGCTTTCCGGCCGGGCGCGGCGAAGGCAGAAGCTTGAGCAAACATCCATGCTGGTGAGGAAGCCCATGAGCATTGCCGAAGACGTCACGCGCAGGCGCGGAGGTCGCGAAGCCCGGCGCGCGCTCCGCTCGCAGCCCATCCCACAGGCCGAGGCCGCCGTGAAGCCCGGCATGGAGGGCGGCCGCTACCAGCCGCTCCTGCCTAGGGATCTGGAGCGCATCCACCGCGCGGCGCTCGAAGTGCTGGCGACCGTGGGCATGGCCAATCCCATTCCCTCCTGCACGGAGGCGATGGTCGCCAAGGGCTGCACGCAGGCCGAGGACGGACGCATCCTCATTCCCCCTGCCATGGTCGAGGATACGCTTGCCTCCTGCGCCCGCCATTTCCCGCTCTATGCCCGCGATTCCCGCCACGACATGGAGCCCTGGGGCAACAAGGTCTATTTCGGCACCGCAGGTGCTGCGGTCCATATCGTCGAGCCGGAGACGCGCACCTATCGGGAATCGCTTCTTCAGGACCTCTACGACGCCGCCCGCATCGTCGATCTGTGCGATCACATCCATTTCTTCCAGCGCGTGCTGGTGCCGCGCGACATGGCGACCGGGCATGACCTCGACATCAACACGCTCTACGCCTGCCTCGCCGGCACGCAGAAGCACGTGGGCACCAGCATGGTGCAGGCCGAACACGTGACGGAATGCCTTGAGATGCTGCATGTGGTGGCGGGCTCGGAGCAGAAGTGGCGCGAGCGGCCCTTCGTATCGCAGTCGAACTGCTTCGTCGTGCCGCCGCTCAAATGGGCGGAGGATGCCTGCCGCTGCCTCGAGGAGGCGGCGCGCGGCGGCATGCCGGTGCTGCTTCTCTCCGCCGCGCAGGCCGGGGCCACCTCGCCCGCGGCACTCGCCGGCACGGTGGTCCAGGCGGTCTCGGAATGCCTCGCCGGACTCGTCTACATCAACGCCGTGGTGCCGGGCGCTCCGGCGATCTGGGGACCCTGGCCCTTCGTGTCGGACCTGCGCACCGGCGCCATGTCGGGCGGCTCGGGCGAGCAGGCGCTCATCACGGCGGCCTGCGCGCAGATGGGCCATTTCTACGACCTCACCGTGGGCTCCGCCTCTGGCATGTGCGATTCCAAGATGCCCGACATGCAGGCGGGCGGCGAGAAGGGCGTGACCGCCGCGCTTGCGGCCATGACCGGCATCAACCTCATGTACGAGTCGGCCGGCATGCATGCATCGCTCCTCGGCTTCTGCCTCGAAAGCCTG
>JBFXDI010000127.1:0-11076 GCA_050181295.1 Parvibaculaceae bacterium
TCCCGAATAGAAGGCGTCGCGGCCGCCTTTGGCGATGGCCTCGTGCGTATCGGCGAAAGCCGGATAGCGGACCACCTCGCCGGCGCGGGGCGCACGGCCGCCGGGTTGGAAGTGAAGCCGGCCGCCTTCGTCCTCGCTCAAGGCAGCGGCGTGGCGCGCCCAGTCATAGGCGACGCGGGGCGTGGTCGGCACGCCGTCGCGGGCGAGCTTGATGGCCGGCGCGAGCGCCTCCTTGAGGCCCATGGTCCCGTGCGCCTTGAGCAGCCTGTCCCAGCCGTCGATGGCGCCGGGAACGGTCACCGAATGGATGCCTTTCTCGCCGATCCCCGCCTCGAGCCCCGCGCCCTTCAGCCAGTCGGCATCAGCGCGCGCGGAGGCGCGGCCGGAGGCGTTGAGGCCCTTCACGGTCCCGTCTGGCTCACCGATGAGCGCGAAGCAGTCGCCGCCAATGCCCGTCATGTGCGGCTCGGCCACGCAGAGAACGGCCGAAGCCGTCACTGCTGCGTCCATGGCGTTGCCGCCGCGCTTCAGGACATCGAGCGCGGCGATGCTGGCGAAGGACGAGGAGGTAGCGACCATGGCCTCGCCGGCATAGGCCGTGGAGCGGCCGGGATAATGAAAATTTCTCATGGCTCCTGTTCCGGGCTCATCATTGAAGGCCAACGGCCGGGGACTGTCCCGGCCGTCCGCCCGACGCTAGAGGCCGCCCGGCGTCCGTCAAGCGGAATTCGCAGCGTTTGACCGGTCCATTCCGCCCCGTGGGCACTGGAAATGGCGCTTGTTATGGATTATGGGGGATGCCGACGCGAGACAACGACAAGACAGGGAGGTAGCCGCCATGGCGGAGGTCAAGAGCGACATCGAGATCGCGCGCGCTGCGAAGATGCAGCCGATCCTCGAGATCGGCGAGAAGCTCGGCATCAAGTCCGATCATCTCATTCCTTTTGGTCATACCAAGGCGAAAATTTCGCTGCCCTTCATCGACTCGCTCGGCAAGAAGCCCGACGGCAAGCTCATCCTCGTCACCGCCATCTCTCCGACGCCCGCGGGCGAGGGCAAGACGACGACCACCGTGGGCCTCGGCGACGGGCTCAACCGCATCGGCAAGAAGGCCATGATCTGCCTGCGCGAGCCCTCGCTCGGGCCCTGCTTCGGCATGAAGGGCGGCGCGGCCGGCGGCGGCTATGCGCAGATCGTGCCCATGGAGGACATCAACCTCCACTTCACAGGCGACTTCCACGCCATCACGTCGGCGCACAACCTGCTCTCGGCGATGATCGACAACCACATCTACTGGGGCAACAGCCTGGGGCTGGACGCGCGGCGCGTCGCCTGGCGGCGGGTGGTCGACATGAACGACCGGGCGCTGCGCGACATCGTGTGCTCGCTCGGCGGCGTCGCCAACGGCTTCCCGCGCCAGACGGGCTACGACATCACGGTCGCCTCCGAGATCATGGCGATCCTCTGCCTCTCGACCTCGATCGCCGATCTCGAGCGCAGGCTCGGCCAGATCGTCGTCGGCCAGACGCGCGAGCGCAATCCGGTGAAGGCCATCGACCTCAAGGCGCCGGGGGCGATGACCGTCCTCCTCAAGGACGCGCTCATGCCCAACCTCGTGCAGACGCTCGAGAACAATCCGGCCTTCGTGCATGGCGGTCCCTTCGCCAACATCGCGCATGGCTGCAACTCGGTCATGGCCACCAAGACGGCGCTGAAGCTCGCCGACTATGTGGTGACGGAAGCGGGCTTCGGGGCCGACCTCGGAGCGGAAAAATTCTTCGACATCAAGTGCCGCAAGGCGGGGCTCCAGCCAGCCGCGGCGGTGATCGTGGCGACGGTCAGGGCGCTCAAGATGCACGGGGGCGTCGCCAAGGACGACCTCAAGAAGGAGAATGTCGCGGCGCTCAAGAAGGGCTGCGCCAATCTCGGCCGCCACATCCAGAACGTGAAGAAGTTCGGCGTGCCGGTGGCGGTCGCCATCAACCACTTCATCGCCGACACGGAGGCCGAGGTCGCTGCCGTGCAGGAGTTCTGCAAGGAACACGGGGTCGAGGCCTTCAAGTGCACCCACTGGGCGAACGGCGGCAAGGGCACCGAGGAGCTGGCCACCGCGGTCGCGAGGCTCGCGGAATCCGGCAAGAGCCAGTTCTCGCCGCTCTACGAGGACGACTTGAGCCTCTGGGAGAAGATCAAGACCATCGCCACCGAGATCTATCACGCGAGCGACATCGTGGCCGACAAGGCCGAGCGCGACATGCTGAAGGCCTTCGAGGCGCAAGGCTACGGCAAGGCGCCGATCTGCATGGCCAAGACCCAGTATTCGTTCTCGACCGATCCCAATCTCAAGGGGGCGCCTTCGAATCACGTGGTGCCGATCCGCGAGGTGCGGCTCTCGGCCGGGGCGGAGTTCGTGATTGCGATCTGCGGGGACATCATGACCATGCCCGGCCTGCCGCGCGTGCCTTCCGCGGAGGTCATCGGCCTCAACAAGGCGGGCGAGATCGAGGGGCTGTTCTAGGCCTCGATCTCCGCCAGGCGGAGGTGATTCCGGGGATCTCCGCCCGGCCCAGAGCAGGGGCGTTCGCCAAGGCGGCTGCAGGCTCGGTATCATCACATAAAGGACGCCCAAATCCGTTCCCTCTGTGTTCGCGTTAAAACGTGAATTCGCACTTAATTCAATGGTTTACGAAATCGCTTGCCATGAGAACAAAAAGCGTACATATTGGTCTCTCACCGATGCAATCGCCCCTGGGCCATCGGGCCTAGGAAAGAGGGAGCCCGACGTGTTATGGCGCAGACCAATCTGAGGCTGGTGGAGACCCCGTCGATGGACAAGCAGAAGGCGCTTTCGGCCGCGCTTGCCCAGATCGAGCGCGCCTTCGGCAAGGGCTCGATCATGAAGCTCGGCGCCGAGCAAGCGCTGGAGATCGAGGCGATCTCGACGGGCTCGCTCGGCCTCGACATCGCGCTCGGCATCGGCGGGCTGCCGCGCGGGCGCGTCGTCGAGATCTACGGACCGGAATCCTCCGGCAAGACCACGCTCGCGCTCCACACGGTCGCCGAGGCGCAGAAGCGGGGCGGCATCTGCGCCTTCGTCGACGCCGAGCACGCGCTCGATCCGACCTATGCCCGCAAGCTCGGCGTCAATGTGGACGAACTCCTCATCTCGCAGCCCGACACGGGCGAGCAGGCGCTCGAGATCGCCGACACACTGGTGCGCTCAGGCGCCGTCGAGGTGCTGGTGATCGATTCGGTCGCGGCGCTCACGCCCCGCGCCGAGCTCGAGGGCGAGATGGGCGACCAGCTTCCCGGCATGCAGGCGCGCCTCATGAGCCAGGCGCTCAGGAAGCTCACGGCATCCATCTCCAAGTCGAACTGCATGGTCATCTTCATCAACCAGATCCGCATGAAGATCGGCGTCATGTTCGGCAATCCGGAAACAACCTCCGGCGGCAACGCGCTCAAATTCTACGCCTCCGTCCGGCTCGACATCCGCCGCATCGGCGCGATCAAGAACCGCGACGAGGTGGTCGGCAACCAGACCCGCGTGAAGGTGGTGAAGAACAAGGTCGCGCCGCCCTTCCGCCAGGTCGAGTTCGACATCATGTATGGCGAGGGCGTCTCGAAGACGGGCGAGCTGCTCGATCTCGGCGTGACCGCCGGCGTGGTCGAGAAGTCGGGCTCCTGGTTCTCCTACAACAGCGAGCGGATCGGACAGGGGCGCGAGAACGCGAAGCAGTTCCTGAAAGAGAATCCCGACGTCGCCAACGCCATCGAAGCGGCCATCCGCGGCAATGCCGGCTTGATCGCTGCCCGCATCACGGGACAGGGCGAGGAGGACTCAGGGACCGCCGAGGCCGACTGAGCCGTCGCTTCCCCGAATTTTTTACAGAACTGCCGGCCCCGGCTCCCCTCCGGCCGGCACAGGTGCGGCTCCCTTCCGCACCATGGGCGCCCTCTTCCAAGCCCGGAGGGCGCCCGTCCTGGTATGCGGCAAGCGCCAGGTTGGTCCGCCAGCGGTTCCGCAGGCCGGGAAGGGTCTCCAGCTTCTGGACGTCCTCGGGCGCGCGGGGTAAAAGCAGCCCGACTGCGGCGGATGCCTGTTGCGAGGCGTTCCGCCGCTCTTTCCGCCTTCCCAGGACCGCCATCGCGATGACCGGCGTCAACGACATCCGATCCACGTTCCTCGACTACTTCCGCGGCCACGGCCACGAGGTCGTCGCCTCGAGCCCGCTCGTGCCGCGCAACGACCCGACGCTCATGTTCACGAACGCCGGCATGGTGCAGTTCAAGAACGTGTTCACGGGGCTGGAGAAGCGGTCCTATTCGCGCGCCGTGACGGCGCAGAAGTGCGTGCGCGCCGGCGGCAAGCACAACGATCTCGACAATGTCGGCTACACCGCGCGCCATCTCACCTTCTTCGAGATGCTCGGCAACTTCTCCTTCGGCGACTACTTCAAGGAGCGCGCGATCGAGCTGGCGTGGAACCTGATCACCCGGGATTTCGGCCTGCCGAAGGACAAGCTCCTGGTCACGGTCTATCACACGGACGACGAGGCGGCCGGTCACTGGAAGAAGATCGCGGGCTTTTCGGACGACCGCATCATCCGCATCCCGACGTCCGACAATTTCTGGGCGATGGGCGACACCGGCCCCTGCGGCCCGTGCTCGGAGATCTTCATCGACCGCGGCGAGCACATCTGGGGCGGCCCGCCCGGCAGTCCCGAGGAGGATGGCGACCGCTTCCTGGAATTCTGGAATCTGGTCTTCATGCAGTACGAGCAGGTGACGAAGGAGGAGCGCATCGACCTGCCGCGGCCTTCGATCGACACCGGCATGGGACTGGAGCGGATGGCCTCCATCCTGCAGGGGGTGGAAAGCGTTTTCGAGACGGACCTGTTCCGGCATCTGATCGACGCCACGGGTTCGGCGCTCGGCCACGGCCCTGCACAGGAAAACGCCGCGTCCTTCCGGGTGATCGCGGATCACCTCAGGGCGTCCTCGTTCCTCATCGCCGACGGGGTGCTGCCTTCGAACGAAGGCCGTGGCTACGTTCTCCGCCGCATCATGCGGCGCGCCATGCGCCATGCGGAGCTACTGGGGGCGCGTGAGCCGCTCATGTGGAAGCTCGTGCCGGCGCTCGTGCGCGAGATGGGCCAGGCCTATTCCGAGCTCTCACGCGCCGAGCCGCTCATCACCGAGACTCTGAAGCTCGAGGAGCAGCGCTTCCGCAAGACGCTGGAGCGGGGCCTGCGCATCCTCGATGAGGAGACCCAGAGCTTGGGGAAAGGCGACAGCCTGAAGGGAGAGGTCGCCTTCAAACTCCACGATACCTACGGCTTCCCGCTCGACCTCACGCAGGACGCGCTGCGCTCGCGCGGCATCGGCGTCGACACCGAGGGGTTCGAGACGGCCATGCGGCGCCAGAAGGACGAGGCGCGCAAGGCTTGGGCGGGATCGGGAGAGGCGGCGACCGGCGCGCAGTGGTTCGATCTCCGCGAGCGCGCGGGCGCAAGCGAGTTCCTGGGCTACGATACCGAGACGGCCGAAGGGGTGGTGAAGATCCTGCTCGGCGCGGACGGGAAGGAACGCCCTTCGCTCAAGGCCGGCGAGGAGGGCGCCGTCATCCTCAACCAGACCCCGTTCTATGGCGAGTCGGGCGGCCAGATCGGCGACCGGGGCGAGATCCGAACGGCCGAGGGCGCACGCTTCCGCGTCACCGATACCCAGAAGCGGCTTGGCGATCTCTTCGTGCATTACGGCGTGCTGGAGTCGGGCGCCCTGAAGGCCGGCGACGCCGTCGAGCTCGAGGTCGATCACAGCCGCCGGCAGGAGACGCGCGTCCATCACTCCGCGACCCACCTGCTGCACGAGGCGCTGCGCCAAGTGCTGGGCAGCCATGTCGCCCAGCGCGGCTCGCTGGTCGAGCCGGGCCGGCTCCGCTTCGATTTCTCCCACCCCAAGGGTGTGAGCCCGGAGGAGGTCAGGCGGGCGGAGGAGATCGCCAATGCCGTCGTGGTGCAGGACGATCCGGTGACGACCCGCCTCATGAGCGTGGACGATGCGATCGCCGAGGGCGCCATGGCGCTCTTCGGAGAAAAATACGGCGATGAGGTGCGGGTCGTCGCCATGGGCCGGCAGCCCGAGGGCGGCGGCAACAAACCGATCTTCTCGCTCGAGCTCTGCGGCGGCACCCATGTCGGGCGCACGGGCGAGATCGGGCTCGTGAAGATCGTGTCCGAGGGCGCATCCGCGGCGGGCATCCGGCGCATCGAGGCGCTGGCCGGGGAGCCGGCCTTCCGGCATCTCGCCGAGCAGGACCGGCGGCTGAAAGGCGTCGCCTCGCTGCTGAAGGTTGCCGAGGGAGACGTCGAGACGCGGCTCGAAAGCCTGGTCGATGAGCGGCGAAAGCTCGAGCGCGAGGTCGCCGACCTCAAGCGCAAGCTCGCGACCGCCGGGCCCGCTTCGTCCGACGGCTCGGAAGGGATCCGCGAGGTCGCGGGCGTCAAGCTTATGGCGCGCGCGCTCGAGGGCCTCGACGCCAAGGACCTCAAGGGCATCGCAGACGACGGCAAGCGCAAGGTCGGCTCCGGCGTGGTCGCCATCGCCAACAGCGGCGCGGACGGCAAGCTCAGCCTCGTCGTGGGCGTCACCGAGGATCTGGTCGGCCGCTACAGCGCGGTCGATCTCGTGCGCATGGGCGCGCAGGCCGCGGGCGGCAAGGGCGGCGGAGGCCGGCCCGATCTTGCCCAGGCCGGCGGACCCGACGGCGCCAAGGCCAAGGACGCGCTTGCCGCGATCGGCGCCGCCATCGGCGCAGAAGCCGCCGAATAGGAGAGGACGAAGCGATGAGCGCCATCCACGACCGTGCGCCTCCCGCTTCGCTGCTTGCCCGATCCCCGAGTTTTGGAAGCATCGCGCGCGCCTTCCTCACCTCGTGGCGCTGGATCGCGGGCAGCGCGGCGCTGCTTCTCGCACTGATCGTCTTCTCCGGCGCGCTCCTCCACTTCGCGGAGAGCCATCTCAGGCCCGAAAGCTACGGCAGCATCGTGTCCGCCGTGCGCTGGATGGCCGTCAGCCTCTTCACCATCGGCTACGGCGACGTGCCGCCGGTCACGACCTTCGGCCGCGTGGTGGCGGGCGGCACCATCGTGCTCGGCATCCTCATCCTGGCGGCGCCGGTCACCGCCGTGTGGAGCTGCCTCAGAAACCGCGCAGAGCGGCACGACTTCGTCGTGACCTTCTCGATGGTGGCGACCGTGCCGCTGTTCCAGTCGCTGGATGCCACCTCGATCGCCCGGCTGGTCGAGATCCTCACGGCCTTCCGCGTGCCTGCCGGAAGCAGGATCGTGTCGAAGGGCGATTCCGCCGACGGCATGTTCTTCATCGCCGCGGGCGAGGTGAAGGTCGAGCTGCCGCACGGCGACGTCAGGCTGGGACCGGGCGAGTTCTTCGGCGAGATAGCACTTCTCATGCCCAACCCGAAGCGCACGGCCAATGTCGTCTCCGTCACGGCCTGCGATCTCCTGAAACTCTCCTCGCGCGAGTTCGAGCGGCTGCTCGGCGCCCAGGACCACTTCACCGAGCAGATCGGGCTCGTGGCGCGCCGGCGCCTGAATGAGCTCCTGGCGGAGCAGCACACGACTTGACCCCCGGGAGCTTGACGCCCGCCTCAGTCGTGGTCGGGGTGCTGGCGCGAGGCGAGGCGGGATATGAAGTCGCCCGGAATGTCGTCTTCGGTGCGCGAACCCGTCAGGCCCGGCAGGTCGCCGAACCACGGAACCCGTGACTCGATGCCGAACTGGCGCTCCGGCCGCACGGAGGCGGGATCATCGAGGCTGCCGAGCGATATGTTGATGTTGTCCTTCTCCGTGTAGCGGAAGGACAAGGGCGTGCCGCAATCGCGGCAGAAGCCCCGCTCGACGATCTCCGAGGACCGGAAAATGCCCGGATCGCCGCGCGTCCAGGCAAAGTCCTCATAGGAGACCGAAGCCAGCGGGGCGAAGAGGGAGCCGAACGCCTTCTGGCACATGCGGCAATGGCAGATATGCGCGTTGCCGGGCTCGGCATAGAGGGCGTAGCGGACCTTGCCGCACTGGCAGCCGCCGCGATGCAGCGCTTGTCTCGTCTTCATCTCTCCTCCGGCCAGCGATCTGTCTCATGGTCGGGATGCTGGAGGCTCCTCAGCTTTGCGAGGTCCGCCGGCGCCCGGTCGTCCTCGGTGCGGTGGCCGGGCAGGGCGGGCAGCGTCCTGAACCAGGAAAGCTCGCTCTCGACCCCCGCCTGCGACGTCGGCGGGGCAAGCTCGGGATCATCCAGCGAGCCGATGGCGATCTCGTAGTTCGGATCGCCCTCCTCCTTCATGTAGAGGGGCGTGCCGCAGTCGCGGCAGAAGCCCCGGTCCACCACCGGGGAGGAGCGGAAGGCGCCGGGCTTGCCGCGCGTCCAGGAGAGGCGTGTGGCGGGCACCGAGACGAGGGGCGCACCCCAGGAGCCGAAGGCCTTCTGGCACATGCGGCAATGACAGACGCCGGCGTGCCCCAGGGGACCCTCGATGCGGTAGCGGACACCTCCGCATTGGCAGCCGCCGGTGATCTTTTCGTCTCTATCCATGCACTATCCCCTTACGGAGGAACGCTTTCTTAACACGCACGCTCCACCTTGCCCAAGCGTAGCGGGCCTCAGAGGTCGGGACATGTCGGTGGCAGTCGTGGGTGCGGGGAAGCGGAAAAAGCCCTGGCCGAGGGTGCATCTCGTCTATTTCCTCCTGGCCGCCTTCGACCTCCTGGCGATCGCCGGCGGGCTCTATCTCAGCCACCGTGTCATCCAAGTCTTCGAAAGCAACGTGACCTCGAACGCCGCGCTCGACGACCGGCTGATGGCGTCCTGGACCGTGATCGACACGGCTTCCGAGGCCAACACGGCCGTGATCGGCGCCTTCGAAACCGCAGGAACGAGGCAGGCGGCGGACAGGTTCCATGCCAAGCTCTACGAAGTGCGGACGGAGCTCAAGTCCTTCCGCGGCTATGTGGGGGACGCATTTCCCGAAGGCGCGGCCAGGCGAGCGCTCTCGATCATCGGCAAGATCGAGCTCCTGATTTCCAGCATCGAGTCCGATGCGGCGAAGGTTTTCGCGCTGCTCGATGCCGGCGAGAGCAAGGCCGCCGTGGAGGCGCTGGGCCTCATGCAGCGCCGCTACACGAGCCTCCGCTTCCATGTGAACGACTTCAACCGGCTGGTCGCCATGGTGAAGGTCGGCAAGACCGAGCAGGACGGCCGCGTGGTCGCGGGCTTGAGGAAGTACGAACACTGGATCGCCGGCATGATCGTGCTCATGGTGTGCGGCGTCGCCTTCTACGGCCACTGGCTCGGGCGGCTCATGCGGCGGAAGTACGAGGAGCTGCACGCAGCGCAGGAGGAGACGGACGCCTTCGCCTCCGAGCTCAGCACCGTCAACCAGGAGATCACGGCGCTCAATGTCGAGCTTGCCGGCAACGTGCAGAAGCTCAAGGACGCGCAGGACGAAATCGTGAAGCGCGGCAAGATGGCCCAGCTCGGGCAGCTTACGGCCACCGTCGCGCACGAGCTCCGCAACCCGCTGAGCGCGGTGCGGACCTCCGTCTTCCTGCTCGACCGCAAGACGCGTGGCAACGGCCTGGAGATCGAGCCGATCGTCCAGCGGATCAACAACGGCATCGCGCGTTGCGATGGCATCATCACGCAGCTCCTGGATTTCGCGCGCGCCCAGGCGCTCCAGTGCGAAGCGGTCGTCTTCGACGACTGGCTCGCGAAGCTCGTGCGCGAGGAGGGCGAGAAGCTGCCGGCGGCTGTATCGGTCGTGTGCGAGCTGGGCGCCGGCGAGCATGAGGCGCCGATGGATGCCGCCCGCATGGCGCGCGTCTTCATCAACCTCATCGCCAATGCCTCCGACGCCATGGTCGGCAAGGGCGACGATCCCGCCAAGTTCACGACGTCAGACCCCCGCATCACCATCGTCTCCCGCGTGACGCGGCGGGGCATGGAGGTTTCCGTCTCCGACAACGGTCCGGGCATTCCGGCGGATGTCATGCCGAAGATCCTCGAGCCCCTGTTCACCACCAAGAGTTTTGGCACGGGGCTCGGTCTGCCGGCGGCCGAGAAAGTGCTGCAGCTGCATGGCGGCGGGCTCGAGATCGAAAGCGAGCCGGGCAAGGGCGCCCGCTTCACGGCCTGGTTCCCGCTGGCAGAGGCCTGCGACAAGGCGGCCTGAAGACGGGTCTCCAAGTTCGGGCCTTCGGGAGCTTTCCGATTAGCTCATGTCCGCTCATTCCCGCGCAGGCGGGAATCCAGCGACCTGTAACTCGGGGTCCCCGCTTTTGCGGGGACGAGCGAAAATCTTCCCGATTCAGGCCAACCGGAAACGGCGCTACGCAGCCATGGCCTTCTTGAGGTTGCCGTCGATCCTGTCGAGGAAGCCCATGGTGGGAAGCCACTTCTGCTCCGGCCCGACAAGCACCGCCAGGTCCTTCGTCATGTCGCCCGCCTCGATGGTCGAAACCGTCACCTTCTCAAGGGCTTCGGCGAAACGCTTCAGCTCCTGATTCCGGTCGAGCTTGGCGCGGTGGGCAAGGCCGCGGGTCCAGGCGAAGATCGAGGCGGTGGAGTTGGTGGAGGTTTCCTTGCCCTGCTGGTGCAGGCGGTAGTGGCGCGTGACGGTGCCGTGCGCCGCTTCGGCCTCGACGGTCTTGCCGTCCGGCGTCATGAGCACGCTCGTCATCAGGCCGAGCGAGCCGAAGCCTTGCGCCACCGTGTCGGACTGGACGTCGCCGTCGTAGTTCTTGCAGGCCCAGACATAGCCGCCCGACCATTTCATCGCCGAGGCCACCATGTCGTCGATGAGGCGGTGCTCGTAGAAGATCTTCTTCGCCTCGAACTCGGCCTTGAACTCCTTGTCGAAGATCTCCTGGAAGAGCTCCATGAAGCGGCCGTCATACTGCTTGAGGATCGTGTTCTTGGTGGAGAGATAGACGGGATAGCCGCGGTTGAGCCCGTAGTTGAAGGAGACGCGGGCGAACTCGCGGATGCTCTCGTCCAGAT
>JBFXDI010000128.1:0-11026 GCA_050181295.1 Parvibaculaceae bacterium
GAAAGGTCGGTCATGTGAACATCGACCCTCACCACCTTGTCCATGCTCGTCCCGACAGCCGCGAGCGCCTCCCGGATCGCCGTCATCACCACTTCGGTCTCGCGCGCGACGTTTCCGACAGCCGCGGCGCCGCCGGGCACATCCGGCGCCACCACGCCCGACAGGAACGCATAGGTGCCGTCGGTCACGACATGGCTGAAGGGATAGGAGGCGGTCTCTACTCCCGGAACCGTCAGGCGTCGGATGGTCATGTGGCGATCCTCCAGCTTGTCATCCCGGACCAGGGTAAGATGACGGCAGCCGCGTCAGGCAAAAATATAGCCGCCGCTCACGATCACGTTCTCGCCCGTCATATAGCGGTTGGAGCCGCTCAGCATGAAGGCGATCCACTCGGCGATGTCGTCCGGCTCGGCGTTGCGGCCGAGCGGCGTGTGCGAGGCGAGCTCGGCGAGGAAGCCCGCGCCCTTCGCCTTCTCCGTGGCGATGCCGGCGGGCGCGATCGAGTTGACCAGGATCTGGTCGGGCGCGAAGGCGAGCGCGAAGGAGCGGGTAAGCGACACCACGGCCGCCTTGGTCGCGGCGTAGTGCGCGTTCTGCGGATGCGCCTTGAAGGCGTCGACGGAGGAGACGTTGACGATGCGTCCGCGCACGGCGCCGTCGAGCGGCTGCGCGCGCATATGCTCGACGGCGGCGGCCGACATGTTGTAGGTGCCGCGCACGTTGACGCCGAGGTCGAAATCCCAGTCCTCGTCGGTGATCTCGAGGATGGGGCGGCGGGGGTAGACGCCCGCCGAGTTGACGAGGCCATCGACCCGTCCAAGCTTCTCCGCGGCTTCAGCAAAAAGACGGTAGGCGCCGGCCCTCGGCACGATGTCGCCGGCGACGCCGTGCACTTCCGCGCCGTCCTTCCCGAGCTCGTTCACCACCTGCTCCAGGAGCTGCGCGTTGAGGTCCACGAGCGCGAGGCGCGCGCCCTGCCCCGCGAGCAGCCTCGCCGCCGCGAGGCCCAGTCCGCTCGCGCCACCCGTCAGAACGATGCCCTTGCCGCTGACGCTCATGCCTGGCGTTCCACTTCTGCTGATTGTACTGGCGAAATCGATCCGCAACCTCGCATTCTCTGTCATTGCCGGGCTTGGCCCGGCAATCCAGGATCACCGATCCCGCAGAAGAATGCTTTGTTGGTGTTCATGAATGCCCGGAACAAGTCCGGGCATGACAGGGAACGTGGGCTACCCGAGATAGGCTTCCTTCACCTGCGGGTTCTCGAGCAGCTCTGCGCCCTTGCCCTTGAGCACGATCTCGCCCGTCTCGATGACGTAGCCGTAGTCGGCGATCTGGAGCGCCATGAAGGCGTTCTGCTCGACCAGAAGCACGGCCACACCCTGCTTGCGGATCTCGACGACGGTGTCGAAGATCTTCTGCACCAGCAGCGGCGCAAGGCCCATGCTCGGCTCGTCCAAGAGCAGCACCTTCGGATCCGACATCAGCGCCCGGCCCATGGCGAGCATCTGCTGCTCGCCGCCCGAGAGCGTGCCCGCCACCTGCTTGAAGCGCTCCTTGAGCACCGGGAACATGTCGAGCGCATGCGCCTCGCGGTCGGCGATCCAGCCCTTGTCGTTGCGCAGGAACGCCCCGACCCTCAGGTTCTCCGCCACCGACATGCGGCTGAAGATGCGCCGGCCCTCGGGGACCTGCACGATGCCGCGCGCGACGATGTCGTAGGCGGGAGCATTCTTCAGCGACTGTCCGTCATAGACGACGTCGCCGTCGGTCGTGGCGATGATGCCGGATATGGCCTTGAGCGTCGTGCTCTTGCCGGCGCCGTTGGCGCCGATGAGCGTGACAATCTGATCCTTGCCCAGCGACAGGGAAACGTCGCGCAGCGCATGGATCTTGCCGTAGTGGACATGCAGATTGTGAACGTCGAGCAGCGCCATTATTTCAGCGCCTCCTGGGCAGCTCCGAGGTAAGCCTCGATGACCTTGGGGTTGTTCTGGACTTCCTCCGGCGTGCCTTCCGCGATCTTGACGCCGTGATCGAGGACGCTGACGCGGTCCGATATGCCCATGACCACGCGCATCGAATGCTCGATCAAAAGGATCGTGACGCCGCGCTCGTCGCGCACGCGCCGGACGAAGCCCATCATGTCCATGCTCTCGCGCGGGTTCATGCCGGCCATCGGCTCGTCGAGCATGAGGAGGCTCGGCCTGGTCGCCAGGGCGCGGCCGATCTCGAGGCGCCGCTGATCGCCATAGGCGAGGTTGCGGGCGACGGTGTCACCCTTGCCGCGCAGGCCCACGAACTCGAGGATGCGCCGGGCCTCGGCTTCGGCTTCCCGCTCGTCGTTGCGCGTGAAGCTCGTGTTGAACACGGCGCCCAGCCAGCTCGATTTCAGATGGATATGCATGCCGACGAGGATGTTCTCGATCGCCGTCAGGTTCTTGAACAGGCGGATGTTCTGATAGGTGCGGTTGATGCCGGCTTGCGCCACGCGGTCGGGCGTCACGCCGTCGATCCGCTCGCCCTTGAAGTAGATGTGGCCGTCGTCCGGCGTATAGAACTCCATGATGCAGTTGAAGATGGTGGTCTTGCCGGCGCCGTTGGGGCCGATGATCGAGTGGATCACACCTTCCTTGACGTCGAGATCGAAGCGGTCGACGGCCACGAGGCCGCCGAATCGCTTGGTCATTTCCTCGGTCTTGAGGATCGTCGCGCGCTCTTCCACGATCAGGCGCTCCTCTGCGACGCGGCTGCGGTCTGCGGGGGCGCGTGGGAGACGGAAGCGGCCTGCGCCGCCACCGTCTCGGCATCGAGCTGCATCTCGCGCCGCTTCGCCGCGGAAGGCCACAGGCCCTCGGGCTTGAGGCGCATCACCGCGATGATGGCGAGGCCGTAGAACAGGTACCGGAACTCGCCGAACTCGCGCAGCATCTCCGGCAGGCCGATGAGCACGATGGCGCCTACCGCCACGCCGGGCAGGCTTCCCATGCCGCCCACGATGATGAGCGCCAGAATGTTGATCGAGATGATGAGCTGGAACGAGTGCGGGTAGATCGAGCCCAGCATCACCGCGAAGATCGAGCCGGCGAGGCCCGCGAAAGCCGCGCCGAGGCCATAGGCCAGGAGCTTCACGTTGATGAGGTTGATGCCCAGCGCCTGCGCCACGTCCTCATCGTCGCGGATGGCCATCCATGCGCGCCCGAGGCGCGAATCCTCGAGGCGGTAGGCGAAATAGGCCGCGACCAGCGAGGCCGCGAGCGCCAGGTAGAAGAGCGCAACGGGCGTGTTCAGCGAGTAGCCCACGATCTCCGGACGCGGGATCTGGAGGATGCCCTTGGCGCCGGCCAGCAGCGGCGCGGCGGCGTCCGAAAGCACGATGACGCGCACGATCTCGCCTAGGCCCAGGGTGGCCACCGCCAGATAGTCGCCGCGCACCTTCAGCACCGGAATGCCGAAGAGCACGCCCACGATGATGGAGCACAAGACGGCGATCGGCATCGCCTGCCAGTAGGAGAGCTGCGCCAGCGCGTAAGGGTTGTCGGCCATGAGGAGCGCCGTCGCATAGGCGCCGACCGCGTAGAAGGCGACGAACCCGAGATCGAGGAGGCCCGCCAGCCCGACCTCGAGGTTGAGGCCCATGCCCATGAGGACGAAGAGGCCCACCATCAGGAGCACCTGGCCGATGAAGTTGCCGGCATAGAGCGGAAAGAGCGCCGCCAGCACGCAGGCGACCGCGATATAGCCCCAGCGGATGTTGCGGCGCGTGTTGTCCGGCAGCGCCCGGTAGTTGGCCGTCACGCGATTCCGCACGAGCTGCCAGATGAAGAGGGCCGCCGTCACCACCACGAAGATGATGATGGCGCCCTGAAGCGTCATGCCGGTCCAGGTGTAGAGCAGATTGTGGATCGGCCGCGTGAAGGTGCTGTTGGCGAGGATGGGGCGGATCAGCTCCTGGAAAAGCCCGGCAAGGCCGGCGGCGATGAGGCCTCCCTCGAGCGGGCGGCCGATGCGGTCGGGAAGCATCACAACGGCCGCGCCGATGGCCGCAAACACGGCCCCCATGATGACGAGCGCCGGCAGGCTCAGGATCATCGGCACCAGGTTGAGCGTCATCATCTTGAGGAGCGGTGCGTCGAGCGCCACGAAGATGAAGCGCATGTTCGCCGTCAGCATCAGCGCCGGAACGAGCGCCACGAGCGCGCCGGCGATGGCGCCCGCGACCAGCGCCCCCAGCAGCACGGGCCCGACCGGCAGCAGCAAGCCGCGCTTGGCGACGAGGATGCCCGCGCAGGCGAAGATCAGGGCCAGGACGGCGTAGCCGAGCGTCAGCGTGCCCACGATGATCGGGCGCGTGTTGAACATGCCCAGGATGCCGACGAACGCCAGGGATATGCCGACGGCTCCGAACTGCAGCCCAGTGTTGACCACATGGCGCCACGGGTTCGACGTGCGCTCCTCGGCACGACTGGAAGCAACGACCTCAAAAGACATGCCTTCTCCCCTTCCTCGTCGCGTTCAAGCCCGGCGCCGCGCCAGGGCTTCGCCGAAGAGCCCCTGCGGCCGGAAGACCAGCACCATGACGAGGATGGTGAAGGCGATGAGATCACGCAGCTGATAGGGCGCCGGAATGTTCATCCCGTCGAAGAACAGGGGCGGTCCTATCGATTCGATGACGCCCAGGAAGAAGCCGCCGATCATGGCGCCCGGAATGTTCCCGATGCCGCCGAGCACGGCGGCGCTGAAGGCTTTGATGCCCGGCAGGAAGCCCATGTAGAAATAGATCTGCTTGTAGACGAAGCAGTAGAGCACACCGCCGATGCCGGCCATGCAGGCGCCGAGCACGAAGGTGAAGATGATGACCTTGTTGGAATCGATGCCCATGAGCGCCGCCGCGTCGCGATCCTCCGAGACGGCGCGCATCGCCATGCCCATCCGCGTCTTCTGCACGATCAGATAGAGCACCAACATCGCGACCAGTGCTGTGCCGATGACGATCGGCTGCACGATATGGAAGTTGATGCCAAGGATAGGAACGTCGCCCTTCAGCCACTCGGGGTCCGGATAGGAGCGGACGTTGGAGCCGAACATGCCGCGGAAGGTGTGCTGGATGACGAAGGACGCGCCGATGGCGCAGATGAGCGGAGCGAGCGTCGCCACGTGCCGGAACGGCCGGTAGCAGACGCGCTCGACGATCAGCGCCGTCGCGGTGCACACCGCCATGGACAGCCCCATGATCGCCAGCATGGAGAAGATCGGCCAGTTGTCGAGGATATCGGAACGGTCGAGGCTCCGGGCGAGGAAGTAGGCCGAGAACGCGCCGGCCATGGTGATGTCGCCATGCGCGAAGTTGATGAGCCGCAAGATGCCGTAGACCATCGTGTAGCCGAGCGCGATCAGCGCATAGATGCCGCCGATGGTGAGCCCGAACATGAAGAAGTCGAACCAGTGGGAGGTGCCGTAGGTGCCCTTGTACAGGGTCAGAATGGTGCCGATCACCACCATCAGCAGGAGAGCGATCCTCAGGCCCCACAGCACCACATCCACATAGGTGACGCGATGCAGGTTCCTGAGCCTTCTCGATCCGGCCTTCCTCGGTTCCAGCGCTGTAGTCTGTGCGGTCATCCCACAAGCCTCACGGACAATCCATAAAGTTAGGACGACCGGCTATCCCCGTGAGGGGATAGCCGGATCGCTTGTCGCAACGTCAAACCCGGCCGTCTCAGTTGGCGGGGTAGATCTTCTTGGGGTTCTCGCCGACCTTGAAGGTCGAGGGATCGCCATCCGTGAACTGGTAGACGGCGAAGTTGAAGCCACCACACTGACCGGTCGCGTTGCAATTGATCGGCCCGCTGATGCCCTGATAGTCCTTGGTCGCGAAGAGCTCGTCGCGGAGCGCCTTGCGGCCGATGAAGGTGGTGCCGGCATCGTCCTTCTTGGCCACCTTCTCGATCGCCTTGGCGAGGATCGCCGCCGCGTCATAGGCCTGGGCGTGGAAGGAGTTGATGGGGCCCTCGCCGTACTTGGTCGTGTACTTCTCCACGAACTGCGGATAGGCCTTGCCCATCACTTCGGTCGAGATGTCGACGTTGGTGATGCGGAAGTCCTTGGCCGCGTCGCCCGCCGCCTCGAGAAGGCCCGGCGCCATCATCGAGCTGCCGCCGATGATGTTGGTGTCCTTGAGGTCGGAGACTTCAGGCGCCTGCCTCACGATCTGGGCCGCCGCGGCGACGAAGATCGGGAAGTAGAGCACGCAGGGCTTCTTGGTGCCGATGCCGGTGAGAACCGGACGCATGTCGACGTCGGTCGGGGAGATGGCTTCCTCCGCGACCACTTCGCCGCCGAGCGACTTGAAGGTGTCGGACGCGGCCTTGGCGAGCTGCGAGGCGTAGGGGCTGCCATCGTGGATGGTGGCGAGCGTCTTGCACTTCAGCTCGTTGTAGAACCAGGCGGCGTCGTTCTTGCCCTGGTCGGCGTCGCTGTAGATGGTGCGCATGTAGCCGTCATACTCCGGCTTGCGATCCGGAGCCGTGAGCGAGGGCGCGGTCGTTGCCGTGCCGATGTCCACGATGCCCGCCTTCCAGAGGATGGGCGCGCCGGGGGTTGCGGCGCTGGAGCACGCCGGTCCAAGCACCGCGACGATGTTGGGAACCGCGGCGAGCTTCGTCGCAGCCGTCTGGCCGCCTTCCGCGTTGCACCCGTCGTCCTCGACCACGAACTGGATGTCATGGCCGGCGATCTTGTTGCCGACGTCGTCGAAGGCGATTTCCGCACCGCGCTTGGAATCGAGGCCGAGCGCCGTGTCGGGGCCGGAGATCACCCAGTAGCCGCCGATCACGATCGGCGCGCCGTTCGGAATCTCCACCACGCCGATGTCGTCGGTGACCGGACCTTTGGTCTCAGCCGCCATCGCCGCGAGCGACAGCCCGGTTGCAAGGGCCGCAGCCGCGAGCGCCGAAACGCCCCAAGTGACGCTTCTCTTCATAAAGGACTCCTTCCCTGTGCGATCGGCATGACGAACCTGGCCTCCCCCGTTGACCCGGAGGCTTCGGTTACCGATCGGTGTTCCCTGGAGGACCTGACGGCGTCATTCCACCCTCTGACGCTCTCTCAGCCCTCCCCGCTTCTATGCTGCACATGCGATGGACACAGAGTCAACACAACAAGATCGTCCGCATAGCGATTATTTGTATGACGACATGTTCAGCTAGCGAAACTCGACCTCCGCCCACGTCTCGAAGCAGTTGTTGAGCGCCAGCGTCTGGATGCCGATGGTGGCCCGGCAGCCTATGCCGATGTCGCGGCCGAAGACCTCCGCAAGGAGGTCCGTCATGCCGCTGGAGACCTTGTGGACGTCGAAGAAATCCGGCGCGCAGGCGACGAAGTTGAGCGACTTGACGAAAGCGGAAACCCGATCGAGGTCGCCGATCGCCTGCTTGATTCCTGCCAGCACGTTGAGCCCGGTCAGGCGCGCCGCCTCGATTCCCTGCTCGAGCGTCACCGTTTCGCCGAGCCGGCCCGGATGCAGGATGCCAGCGCCGTCAGGCTTCTGCGGCACGTGGCCTGAGAGATGCAGCATGTTGCCGCTGACGTGAAATGGCTTCATCGAGCCATAGCTCGCGCCGTAGTAGCTCGCGCCGCCGAAATCGGGAAGTTCCAGGCCGAGTTCGGCAATCCTTCGCTCGATCTTCACGACTGACATCCTTTCATCAAGGTTTGTGATTTTCCGGATAAGATACATTCGTTGGAATGATACAATTGCCGTTCATAGATCCTCGCCATCACGGCCAACCGAACCATTCGAAGGAATGTGGTGATATGCGAGACTATGTGCTCTCCCAAGCGGAAATCCTCGGTCGCGGAACCCTTCTCGGGTATTTCCGCCGACTCTTGCGCAACTGGCGCGCCCGGCGGCAGGTCCGCCACATGCTCGGCCTCGAGGATCGGCTGCTCGACGATATCGGCGTTCATCGCGCGGACCTTGAGCTCGTCCTGAAGCAGCCTCTGGAGGTGGATCCCGGCCGCGAGCTCGAGCGGCTCACGCTCGCGCGGCGGCGCGGCCTTGCGACAGCGCCCGCGCGGTTTCGCGGATAGCGACCTCCACCCCGGCGATGATTCGCGACAGGTCCATTGAGGGTGCCGGCGCATCGGCCGCCGCACCCGCGTTGCGCTGCTGCCCGGCGACCTGTTCCGGCGTCATGGGCACGTGGATGAAGCCGGCGGGTGTGTCTAGATTACGCCGCTCGATGAGCTCCAGCAGGCAATAGAGGCAGGCGTTGCAGAGATAGGTTCCGGCGCTCGGCGACAGGATCGCCGGGACCCCGGCATCGAGCAGCGCGGCTCTTATGTCCGCGAGCGGCAGCGTGGAGAACCGCGCGGCGGGTCCCGTCCGCGAAACCGGAAGGTCGGAAAGTCGGCTTCCGTCGTTGTCGGGGATGTCGAAGTCGGCGAGGTTGACGGCGACGCGCTCGAGCCGCAGCGCCGGCGAACCGGGCGCGAGACCGAGGCCGATCACCGCGGCCGGCGCGAACTGCTCGATGAGCCGGTCGAGCCTCTCGCTGATACGCGCGAACGAGACGGGAAGCTCGCGGCCGATGATCTTCCATCCGTCCAGGGATCGCCCGTCCAGCTCCCTTGCGGCGAGCAGCGAGGGATTCGACGCCATTCCGCCGAAGGGCTCGAAGCCGGTCACAAGGATGGGGCGCGTGGACATCGATATCTGCGTGTTAATCAGCGTCGCGCGCGCTGCATCTCTTCGACGATCTCCATCGTCTCGACGCTCACACGCGTCACGCGCATGAGAAGGTCGATCACCTTCTCCTTGTGGTACTCGAAGCGGTAGGTGTTGAACTTCTCGCGGATCGTCAAATCCTTCGGTGTCCGCTCTCTGTACTGGTCGAGGATCCATTCAAGCCCCGAGCGGTTGCCGAGCCGGTACTTCCACGCCGCGGCGGGCACGCCTGAGAGCGTGGTCTCGCCATCGATGCGGATGATGTCGTTGTCGCGGTCGGGCTTCAGCAGCGTCTTCGGCGGGACGCCGGCGGCGCGCGCCTTATCGTCGGCAACGTCGGTGCGTTTGAGCGGCCAGGGCTCAACCGCCTCGTAGCCGATGTGAAGCGCCATGAGCCGCCTTCCCCATTCGGTCCATTGCCGGAAGTTGGGATAAAATGGGATGCGTGGGAACTCGCGCTTCAGGTTCAGCGCATAGGTCTCGCGATAGACGGGATCGTGCAGCACGCCATAGACGTAGTGGAAGATGTTGTCCTTCGTGATGGCCGCCTGTTTCTCTTCTCCCCTTGCAGGAGAAGGTGGGAAGGCGCGAAGCGGGGGACCGGATGAGGGGTGCGCCGCAAGCGGATGCTCCCGCCCATCCGCCTCCCCATCCTTGTCCTGAGGTGCGAGCCCGGATCCGGCGAGCCTCGAAGGACCATACGCCTCGCGGAATTTCCGGAGCGCCCAGTCGGTGACGTTGTCCACCCGCTCGCCGTCCTTGGTGTAGCGGTAGCGGGAGACGACCTGATAAGCGTCGGCGGCGGCTCCATAGTGCAGATCGACAGGGCCGTTCCAACTCGACACGCAGAAATCGGCGCGCGATCCAACACCGCTGAAGCTGATCACTATGTTTTCCGTTCCAAGAGGAAACATGTCCGGCAGTTGGTAGGTTCTGCCATTAAAGGTTTGATCAAAATACACAAATTTCCGAGTAAATGGACGATATGCGGCAGGTCTTATCTGCTCAGCGTGGTATGCTTTTTTGATACCACGGCTCAATGCCGAGGCAAGCACTGCATCCCACTTAATCGTGTCCCTATCTCCGAAATCTCGATCCTTCCGCGTAGCTTCGTAGGCGCTCACGAAGTATCGCATCTTCTCCTCGAGTGCCTTGCGTGAGACGTCATAGGTCCACTCGTCGCGCTGCGTTTTGAGACCACTTGAGAAGAGTTTGAAAACCGCCTGAGCCTTCGGCCCGCTGCGGCCTGCCTTGGCTGCCTTGCTGGCCATCGGGATCAGTTCGTCCCAGTCGTTGTCCGTCTGTTGCAGCCAGATCGCCTTCTCGTTGGGCTCGATGCGCTGCCAGGCGATTGCCGACGCCTTCGTGCCGGCAAGGAAGCCGAGCTTGTCCTCCTTCGTGTCGAACTCCGGCCGGCGCGCGTAGAATATCTTGCAGCCCTGCTGGCGGTGGCGCTTCACCATGAAGGAGATGGCGACTCCGGTCTGGATGCCGAACACGTTGTGCTTGGTGCCCGAAATCTTCGGATTGGCGCGCACGTCGCCACCAAGATCAAGGACATGGATCTCGTTGAACTCGCGCTCGATAGCGCGGCGAAAGCCGTCGAAAGCTGCCTTCTCGATGAAGTTCCGGTTGGTGATCAATGCCAGCACGCCGTCGTCGTGCAGCCGGTCCGATGCCCAGCGGAAGAACCGAGTGTACATATCATACACCGAATTCCTATTCTGGGCGGTTCCCAGTCGGAAATAGGTTCCTCGGATGCGCTCGTCAATCCGGCGGTAAGGCCGGTTCGGGTTGCGCATGTTGAAGTTCTCCTGCCAAGCGTTGTAAGGCGGGTTGCCGATGATGACGCTGATCTTGCGTTTGTTTTGCCGCTTCACGCGCTCGACGTTCTCCTCCGAGAGCGCCGCGAACATATCGTGCTGATAGCCCGCCCTGATCCCCAGCCCCGCCACGTTGTCGAGCGTGTCCACGAAGCACAGGTTCTCGAACTCCGCATATTGCCCGGCGACGCCGTAGTAGGTCGCCTCGATGTTCAGGTTGGCGACGTAGTAGGGCAGGATCGCCACCTCGTTGGCGTGCAGCTCGTGCTTGTACTTGCGCGCGAGCTTCGCCTTGTCGCCCGCGAAGTGCTCGATCAGTTCGCAGATGAAGGTGCCGGTGCCGGTCGCCGGTCGAGGATCTCCACGTCCCGGTCGATGAGCGTGCGGCCGAAGTGCCGGTGGCAGAGCCAGTCCGCGCCCTCGATCATGAACTTCACGATCTCGTTCGGCGTGTAGACCACGCCAAGCCGGTCCG
>JBFXDI010000129.1:0-10960 GCA_050181295.1 Parvibaculaceae bacterium
TGAGGTAGCCGTAGATGGCGGTGAACAGCGTGATCGCCAGGATCGTGACGAACCAGTGCACGGCAAGCTTGAGAAGGAAGGAGACCCAGTCGGCCAGCCCGTGGCTCAGGGCGCTGAAGCCTGCACCGATCAGCAGGCTGATCACATGCCCGAGCGCGAGCGTGACGAGATAGAGCAGTAGGAGACTCACGGCCCGGCCGCCGTTGCCTTGCGTCACGTTCCACGCCTCGCTCAGGGTGATGTCGGCCCGGTCGACCGCGACCGCGGGCAGACCTACCGCCAGCCGCATGAAGAGCGCGGCGGCGAGAGGAAAGAGCAGCAGCGCCCCAACCGCGTTCGCCTGCTGCGCGCGCTGTTCGTCTTCAAGGAAGAAGAGGCCCGGAAGATTGCCCGCCGCAAAGACGATGGCAGCCGGCACGAGCGTGACCACCAGGAAGCGCGCCAAGTAGCGCATTCTTGTGTCGTCGAGCTTCAGGACGTCGAGGCCTCGGACCTCCTCCCCCGCGAGCAGGAACCGATGCCAGTTGACCGCAACCGCGGAGAGCGCGGTCATCGCCAGAAGAAATAGGAGCAGGTTCTGAACGAGCGAGATCTTGTAGTCCGGCGGCGCTGCGAGGTTGAGGATGTTGGCGATGGCCGGACCCCATTTCGTGTAGCGGTCGGACGGCGAGTGGCCGAGGACCAGAACGATCGCCAATACGGAGCCGATGGTTGCGGCGGAAACGATGAGCAGCCACGGCCAACTGATGCGCCAGGCATAGCGCCAGTTCCGCAAGGTCGCCGTGATGGCGGCGAAGAAGGTTGGCCAGATTGGCAGGTGTCGCGGCATGCTCGGGTATCGCCTCGCTGGACGATCGGGCTCAAGAAAGGGTCTTGAGCCCAAGCCGAAGCAGAAAGCCAATCCGAAAACGGTTTCGGAACGGTTCATCGGCCAGTTCCGGACCTGGCGGTCAGACGCGGAGGTCGACGTTGATCGGAGGGCTGGCCTTGAGCGTCTGGTAGACGACGCAGTAGCGCTCGGTAAGCTTCAGCAGATTGGCCCGCTCTTCCTCCGTAAGATCGCCGTCCACCTCAAAGGTGAGGCGGATGTCGCGGAAGCCCACGGCCGCGTCCTTGGCGACGCCGAGCGTGCCGCGGAAGTCGAGATCGCCCTCGGCCTTGACTGTGGCGCCGCGCACCTTGAGGCCGAGCGCGGTCGAGACCGCGTTGAGCGTGACGCCGGCGCAGGCGACGAGCGCCTCGAGCAGCATGTCGCCGGAGCAGGCCTGCATGCCGCTGCCGCCGGTCGCCGGATGGAGCCCGGCCTCGATCAGCGCCTTCGATGTCTGGACGGAGCAGGACAAGCCTTCGCCGAGCTGCCCTTCGGCCTTGAGCGTGATGACGGCCGAATCCGGCGCGTCGCGGTATTTCTGCTTGAGCGGCGCCTGGAGCGCGCGAAGGGCATCAGCTTCCATGATCGGTCTCTCGTTCTGTTCCGGCCGTGAACATGGGACGCGAGGCGGCCCAAGGCAACCCTTCGTGCTGCTCGCCGCATGGCGCCTCCACGTGCTCCCCTTTGAGGGGGAGGGGGGTGGGGTGGCGGATGCCTCCCAGCATGCTTGGATCCCCACCCGGCCGCCGATTCGCGTCGGCCGACCTCCCCCAAGGGGGAGGTGTGCATTGAATGGGGCCAGAACGACAAGAAAATGCCCGGCGCAAGGCCGGGCATGACTCGTGTGCAAAAGCGGAAAGCTGGAGCTAGGCCGCGGCCTCGGCGGTCCGCGGCGCGAACGCCTTCTGCGCCGCCGCCCTCACCGCTTTCTGCACCTTTTCGAAGGCCCGGACCTCGATCTGCCGGATGCGCTCGCGCGACACGCCGAACTCCTGCGAGAGCTCTTCCAGCGTCAGCGGATCCTCGCTCAGGCGCCGCGCCTCAAAGACGCGCCGCTCGCGATCCGTGAGCTTGGACATGGCGCCTTCCAGCAGCTTCATGCGCTGGGAAAGCTCCTCGCTCTCGGCGAGCACGGTCTCCTGGTTGTCCTCGTTGTCGACGAGCCAGTCCTGCCACTCGCCTTCCGATTCGGCGCGGACCGGAGCGTTGAGCGAGACATCGCCCGAAAGCCGCCGGTTCATGGAGACGACGTCCTCCTCGGGAACGCCGAGCCGGGTCGCGATCTCCTTCACCTGGTCGGGCCTGAGGTCGCCCTCGTCGATCGCCTCGATCTGGCCCTTGATGCGCCGGAGATTGAAGAAGAGCTTCTTCTGGCTCGCGGTCGTGCCCATCTTCACGAGCGACCACGAGCGCAGGATGAACTCCTGGATGGACGCCTTGATCCACCACATGGCGTAGGTCGCAAGCCGGAAGCCGCGCTCCGGCTCGAAGCGCTTGACCGCCTGCATGAGGCCGACATTGCCCTCCGAGATGACCTCGGAGATCGGCAGCCCGTAGCCCCGATAGCCCATGGCGATCTTCGCCACGAGCCTCAAGTGGCTGGTGACGAGCTTGTGCGCCGCCTCGCGGTCGCCATGCTCCCGCCAGCTCTTGGCGAGCATGTATTCCTCGTCCGGCCGCAGCATCGGAAACTGCCGGATCTGGGAGAGATAGCGCTGCAGGCCGCCTTCGCCGGCGGCGATGGTGGGAAGCCTGGTGGTAGTAGCCATTTGAACCCCGTAATGTCGGCCCCCGTATCGAGGGCCGGCGATCACATATAGGTAGAGGTAACGGGGATAATAAGGCCGGGTTGCCGCGCCCGGCGTTAATCTTTGTTCACGTCCCGTTCCCATAGCCCCAAGGCATTCAGAAGGTTCGAGAAATCCTGCGGCAGCGGGGCCTCGAAGCGCATCTTGCGGCGGGTTCTCGGGTGCTCGAAGCCGAGCATGCGGGCATGGAGCGCCTGCCGGCCCAGCGCCTCCAGCGCTTCCCGGGCGTCAAGCGGCAAGGTGCGGCCGGACGCCTTGAAGCCCGAGCCGTAGGTCGCATCTCCCAGCAGCGGATGGCCGATATGCGCCAGATGCACGCGGATCTGGTGCGTGCGGCCGGTCTCGAGCACGCAGGCGAGAAGCGAGACCTTGGGCGCGCCACCCGCCGGAAAGGTCTCCCGGACCTCGTAGCGGGTGACGGCAGGCCTGCCGTCTGGCCTGACCGCGATCTTGGTGCGGTTGGCGGAGGAGCGGCCGAGCGGCGCGTCGATGGCGCCGCTGCGCGCCGGCAACGCGCCCCAGGCGAGCGCGGTATAGGCGCGCTCGAGCCGTCCGTCACGACCATGCGCCGCGAACTGGCGCGAGAGGCCCTTGTGCGCGAGGTCGGTCTTGGCGACGACCAGGACGCCGGACGTGTCCTTGTCGAGGCGGTGGACGATGCCCGGCCGCTTCACCCCACCGATGCCGGAGAGGCTTTCCCCGCAATGGGCGATGAGCGCGTTGACGAGCGTGCCGGTCTGGTTGCCGGCCGCCGGATGGACGACGAGCCCCGCCGGCTTGTCGATGACGATGAGGTCGTCGTCCTCGAAGAGGATCGAGAGCGGGATCGTCTCGGGGCGAGGCTCCGCGGCCACGGGCGGAGGCAGGGTGAAGGCCACCGCCATGCCCTGTTTGACCCTCGCGCGGGCCTCCACTATCGTCCGCCCGTCCACCGCCACCCGCCCTTCGGCGATCAGATCCTGGAAGCGCGAGCGGCTGACGTCGTCGAAGGCTTGGGCGAGCGCCCGGTCGAGCCGCTCGCCGTCCGCTTCGGGCGGCACCAGGAAGCGGCGCTCAAGGGGGTTTCCGGGCATGGCAGAGGAAGGCTTCCGCGCTGAAGAGGCGGCCGTGCCGCCGGATGCCCGCAATGTGCGCATCCTGAAGCGCGTCGTCTATATCCTCGGCATCCTGATCGTGGTGGGCACGCTGGCGCTGATCGGCGGCATCGTGTGGAAGGCGGGCCAGCTTGCGAGCGTGCGCGCGCCTCAGGGCTTCGGGGAGGCGAGCCTGCCGGTCCCGAAGGGCGCGGTGGTGCGCCACATGGCCTTCGACGGCGACCGGCTAGCCGTGACGGTCGAGGCCGAGGGGATGAGCGAGATTCTCCTCATCGACCCGCGGCAGGGAAGCCTCGCCGGCCGCATCCGGCTTGTGCCGGCACAGTAGGCGGCAGGCCGTCATCATCGGAGGTGCGCCCTCGCGCACCTCTTCTTTCGCAAAGCTGGGCGGCGGGGGCGCCGCCCCTCCAGACGCCCGATCCTTTCCGCTTGAACTCGGCGCCTGAGCCCCCTAATAGGATGGCTCTCGAACCGATTGCGCCCCCTTCGTCTAGTGGCCTAGGACGCGGCCCTCTCACGGCTGAAACAGGGGTTCGAGTCCCCTAGGGGGCGCCACCCGTTTGGGCAACCTTGTTCGCGCCCTGTGTTGATCCAGGCGAGCACGAGGGTGCAATCGGTCGCTCGGCCTGAGAAATGTTGGATTGAATTTCCTCACCAGCGCAACGACCTGTGCCTTCACTGGTGCCACCACCAAAGAAATAGTGCGAAGAAAATGGCAGCCCCCCAAAGGGGCATCACGAGCCGCCCCCAGGTGTTTTCGTTGCTAAATCGGCCGAGCCTTACCTCGCCGGGATATGGCTTGGCCTGAGGCGACGGAGGAAGCCTCTCCATCAGCCGGGATGCAATTGGCCCAGCGTCGGTCGACTGCCATTTGCCGACCGGCACCTTCGCAATTGTCCTGGTCAATGACTGCACCGCCGCCCCACGGGTCATCTGTGTGAGGCGGATGGCTTCCTCCCAAGGATCCAGGTTCAGCCTGACAAGTGCGGAAAGCAGGCTCAGCTCCATGCCGTTCTTTTCTTCTCCGATGGGCGAAGCCAAGAATTCTGCTAAGCCTTGCGGAATCGGAAGAGCTTCTTGCATTCGCGACGTCCAAAGCTGGAGCTGCGAACTCAGCCGCTGAGCTCATCTGCGCACATCTGGGCTACTTCTCTTTTGGCCTTGTCTTGCCCAGGCATCGTTGCCCATCCTGTGTTCATTACGAACTCGACTTGCTTGTAGGAGGCGAGGGCCTTCATCTCCGCCAGCTTTTTCGCAAGCGCAGGATCGGCCTTCGACTGGCCGACGCATATCTGGGCCAATGTTGAGGTGATATCCGTTCTCGACTGACCATCCGCCATCTGATCCGCAGTGCTGGATGTCACCCAGCCACCCCACGAGAAGCCGACGATGACCAAACCAATGGCGCCCGCCAGCGCGCCGTAGACGCCTGGCTTCAGCCAATGTGGAGTATTCATGGGAGTGGCCCTTTCTGAAGGAGGAGCTAATGTGTGGCTGGAAGCGGTTTGCCGTAGATCCGCAGCATCAGCGAACCGGCCTGAGTGCGGATCACCTTTTGAGCCTGATCGGCTTCAAGGCTCGCGCAATCAATCTTGTAGTTGTCGCTGTCGATGGAGTTCACGAACGTGTAGCCGGATTCTAAAATCAGGACACGCCACGCGCAGGCGGCGACGTAGTTTACTTTCACCGCTCCATCGCACCCACCAGCGAAGCACGACGCAACACTCCGTTGGCTGTGATAGTCTCTTCCTAAAGCTCGTTGAAACAATTGGATGAAGCGAGCCTGCTCAGCCTTGCACCAAGATTGATTGTAGCCCGTGAGGAGCGCGCAATCGGCAAGAAAACTTTCGGCCTCGACGTCGCTGTCCAAGGAGCGTCCATGACCCACACTGCCAAGACATAGCAGGCAGAGTAGGGCTATCGTTGTCCGAGCCATGACCGGCTTCCATTCGTGTTCTGATTGGTCGACGAATAGCGCTGAAGGCTATCGGAGGCGACGAGTTAAGTGGTGGTCCGGCTGATCCGACTCGTCGTTTGGATTGGTCAATTGCCGCTCTCCTTGCCATTCGGGTATTGGCGGGAGCGCAATTCAAGTCTCTCAGACGTCGGTGCCTGCTGTTGTCTTTCCGACGGTGACGACACCTTGCTCCCTTTTAGAGCCGATAGCGAGCGATATCTCTCTCGCACTCGCTGGTAGGATCGACGGCATTGTGGCCCTCGCCATGTCGCTGAGCGCGCTCTTCAAACATCGTTACGCCAGCATATGGGGCGCCATTCATTTCACCTCCCCTCTTTTGAACGTTTTCCCGAATCCTCTCTGACGCTATCGGTGGGCAGCCTTGCTCGCTCGCGCCTGCTTGCTGTCGGCGTTGCAGCCACGCTTGACTGACGCATATCTCGGCGGTTATACGTCAATCAATAACCAGCGGGTTATTGATACCAAATGCCGAATGCCGCCCCGGACATGCTTTTCAGGACGCTCGCCGATCCGACCCGGCGGGCGATCTTCGAGCGGCTGTGTCGCGACGGAGAGCTGACGGTCGGGGCGCTGACGGCCAAGGCCGGAGTTTCGCAGCCCGCCGTCTCGAAGCATCTGGGCGTCCTGAAGCAGGCCCGGCTGGTGCGCGACCGCCACGAAGGACGCCAGACGCACTACAGCGCCGAACTCGGCGCGCTTGCCCCGCTGCTCGACTGGACAAGACGCATGGCCGGGTTCTGGGAGAGCCGGTTCGACGACCTGGAAGACCTTCTCAAAAGGATGGATCAATGAGCGAGACGCTTTCCGTCGTTGTCGAACGCGAGATTCCCCACCCGCCCGAAAAGATCTGGCGCGCGCTCACCGAGCCGCACCTGATCGAGGAGTGGCTCATGAAGAACGATTTTCAGCCGGCCGTCGGCCACCGGTTCAATCTTCACGGAGCCTGGGGCGGCGTCCTGGACTGCGAAGTGCTTACCGTCGAGCCGGAGAGGACGCTCTCCTACACCTGGAATTTTGCGCACGAAGATGCGGCCTACAGTCTTCAGAGCGTGGTGACCTTCACGCTCACCCCGACGCGCAACGGAACGAGCCTGCGCATGGAGCAGTCGGGCTTCCGGCCGGACCAGAAGCAGGCCTACGGCGGCGCCAAGGCCGGGTGGCAGGAGTTCCTTGCAAAGCTGGAGCAGGTGGTGGCGCGGACAGACTGAAGTCGGCCGACCGGCGGGTCGCTCGATCCGGCTTTGTCTTTGAGAAGGAGGACGTGAATGAACTGGAGCAAATGGGTTCGGCAGGTGCATCGATGGCTGTCCATCGCCTTCACGCTGGCCGTCCTCTGCAACATCGCCGTCATGGGCCGAGGCGACATCGCCCTCTGGGTGGGCTTCCTGACGCTCCTGCCGCTCGCCCTGCTGCTGCTCACCGGCCTCTATATGTTCGCCCTCCCCTATGCCGCGAGGTGGCGTGGGCGGGACGCAGGATGGGAGGACCAGGCGCAGTGACCGGCAAGGCACCGAAAAAGCCCGCGAAGGCCACGAAGAAAACCGCCGCCAGGCCGCGCAAGGCGCTGCCGAAGCTGAAGGACGGCGAGGTCCGGCTGCTGTCGGGCGGCAACCCCCAGATCCCGAAGGGTTACGGCGACGCCCCCGTGCAGGCCTATATCGCGGCCATGCCGGGCTGGAAGAGCGACGTCGGGCGCCGGCTCGATGCGCTCGTCACGCGCGCCGTCCCGGGCGTCGAGAAGGCGGTCAAATGGAACTCGCCCTTCTACGGCATGAAGGCCGGAGGCGAAGGCCAGACCTGGTTCCTGAGCTTCCACTGCTTCGAGAAGTACGTGAAGCTTGCCTTCTTCAAGGGCGCGTCGCTGAAGCCCGTGCCGCCCGGCCCATCGAAGCAGAAGGAGGTGCGCTACCTCGACATCCGCGAGGGCGATGAGCTCGACGAGGCGCAGCTCGCCGACTGGGTGAAGCAGGCGAGCCGGTTGCCCGGCGAGAAAATGTGAAGGCGCGCACAGGGATAGCCGGAAGCCGAGCGAGATCTGCTCCGATCTCAGCCGAAGGAGCCATTCCGACCTCCGAGCGTTGGGCATCCGATGGATAGTGCGCTCGCCAGCCTTTCGCCGCGACGGGTCCAGGCGGGCCAGTCGGAAATCTTCGTCCGCATGGGGGGCGATGGACCGCCCCTGCTCCTGCTGCACGGATTTCCCCAGACCCACGTCTGCTGGTCGCGCATCGTCGGCGCGCTGAGCCGCCGCTTCACCGTCGTCCTGGCGGATCTCGTGGGCTACGGCGAAAGCCGGGGGCCGGCCCCAGCGGAGGACGGGTCGAATTATTCCAAGCGCGCGGTGGCGGGCGCGATGCGCGACATGATGGCCGCGTTGGGATACCAGAAGTTCAACATCGCGGGACATGACCGGGGCGGACGGGTGGCCTACCGTCTTGCGCTGGACAGCCCCGACTGCGTCGAACGTCTCGCCGTTCTTTCGATCCTTCCCACATTTGCGATGTGGCGCAGGTTCGAGGACGTCTCCAAGGCCATCAACACGTACCACTGGTTCCTTCTGGCTCAGCAACCGCCCATTCCGCACGACCTGCTTCTGGGCGCCCCCGGAAAGCAGGTGAGGAACACCATCGCGTCGTGGACCAAATCCCGAACACTGGACGCATTTCCGGCCGACGAGCTCCTGGCCTATGAAATGGCCTTCTCCCGGCCCGAGGTCGTGGCCGCCGTTTGCGCCGAGTACCGCGCCTCTTGGACGACGGACCGGCTGCACGACGAGGCCGATCTCAAGGCCTTGAGGAAGATCGGCTGCCCGACCCTCGTGCTGTGGGGAAGCGACGAGTATCCGGAGGGCGAGATGTCGGCGGCCTGGCAGAAGATGGCCTTATCGTTCGACCTCCGTCCGATCCCATGCGGCCACTTCGTGACGGAGGAGGCGCCGGCCGAGATGGCGCAGGCTCTGCTGGATTTCTTTGAGAGCGGGAGTGACTAGCCGAGCGCGTCCGCGAGCACCTCGTTCAGGCGCGCGAAGGCGGCGGCCTCGTCCGGCGCATGGGCCGGATTGATCTCGGTGACGGTGAGGCCCCGCCATTGCGGCAGCGCCGCCAGCCGCTTCAGCGCCAAGGCGGCGTGCGCCAACTTGAGGCCGTCGCAGCGGCGCACATTCTCGGCGATCGGAAAATCGATGAAGGAGAGGACATCGGCATCGAAGTGGACGAGCACGCAGTCGAAACGGGCCGCCCATGCGGCCGCGCGCCCCGTCGCCGCTTCAAGATCGTTCAGAACTTCGTCGCGCGAGACGGCCTCGATCGCATGCTCCCTGATCGCGGCGGCTTCCGGCGGCGTGATGTTTTCCAAGCCGAAATAGAGGAGCTGTTGCGGCGCGAGCATCGGCCGGGCGGGACCGAGCGCGGCAAGCGAGGGCTCGCATCCGGGAATGTCGAGCAGGTGGGCGACACCCGTCCAGTCGAGGGCGCCGTCGCTCGTTCCGGGCGTGTTGAGATCGGCGTCGAAGTCCATGTAGACGAGGCCAACCCGCGCGCGCGCCGCGTTCGCGCCGGCGACCGTCCCGAGCTCGACCGTGCAATCGCCGCCGAGGACGAGCACGTCCTCCTGCGCCGCGATCGCCCGAGCCACGTGGCGCGCGGTGAGGTCGCAGGCGTTGCGCACGGCATCGAGGTTCATGGCCTGGGGCCGCGAGCGGTCCGGCCGCCAGCGGAACGAGACGACGTCGCCATGATCCGTGACGGGCCTGCCCCGGCGCGCGAGCGCCTCTGCGAGGCCATGCCGCCGGAACGCCGCGGGCGCTTCCTCCTGCCCCGGCGCGTAGGCGCCGGCGCTGGTGGCGGCGCCGATGATGGTCAATTGACGCGCCGCCAACCTGGAAAGCTCCGTTGCTTGTGCGACCCCGCTGCAAAACGCGGCAAAAGGGAGGAAGGTTTCCTGCCGGCTCGAGCCAGAAGACGTGAGGGAGAGCCGCGAATTGCGCGCGGCATGAGCGGGACGCCGAATCAAAGACTACGGACAAAACTAACCCGCACTATCTTGATCACAACGCCAATGACTTGTGTTGGTTGTGAGAACTGGAAGTGAGAGTGGCCACGATCAAGATTAGGCGCTCAGCAGCAACTGACGGGCCAACGCCTTTGTAATTTGCCAAAATATCGTGGAATCGTTGAGGCCCAACGTCACGCCGTAGCGCAGTTCCTTAGCCGGGTGAACGAAGTTTCGATACTCTTTGAGTTTGTCGGATATATCTTTGGCCGATTCAGTAATCCAGTTCAGTTCAAATCCCACCTTAATATACGAATCCAACATCCAGTCTTGGTAATTGGTAGTTTTACCCGTCGCCTTGTCCTTAGGTGCGTTCGCGGCCGATGTTAGCGGGGTCTTATCAGGCATCTTGTTAGCGCGCGCAACAAAGAGTGCTTCGAGCAATCCGCCCATCATCCGCGAGGGCGAGGAGATCAAGGGCAAGGCTTTCAAGGCGCTCATCCGCGCCGCCGTGGCGTTCAACACCTCGAAGGCGGCCGCCCGCAAGAAGCCGAAGCGCGGCTGAGAGGGACGCTCAATTGTCATCCTCCGGCGAGCCGAAGGCGAGGCCGGGGGACCCAGTATCCTCCGGCGATCCCGGTGATTACTGGGTGGCCCGGTCAAGCCGGGCCATGAGAACTGGAAGGTCCAGCCGTCAGACGCTCTCCTCACCCTGAGGTGCGAGGCCGAAGGCCGAGCCTCGAAGGGCGAGGGTCCGGTGCGCGTCCATCCTTCGAGGCCCGCCGGCGACGTGCCGCCGCCTTCGGGCACCTCAGGATGAGGGTTGAACCTTGGGGCCGGCACTCACCCCTTGAGCGCCTTGAGGATGGCGTCGAGGCCGTCGGTGAGCGCGGCGGGGCCGGGCTGCAGGATGATCGGCGACTTGATCTCGACGACCCGGCTGTCGCGCACGGCGGGGATCGCCTGCCAGCCGAGGCGGCTGCGGATGCGCTCCGGCACGACCTTCTTGCCGCACCAGGAGGCGAGGATCACGTCCGGCGCCGCTTCGATCACGGCCTGAGGCGGAACGATCCGGTCCTTCGCCGCCTTCCGGCCTTTCAGCTCCGGAAACACGTCCTCCCCGCCGGCGATCTCCACGAGCTCGCTCACCCAGCCGATGCCGCTGATGAGCGGATCGTCCCACTCCTCGAAATAGACGCGCGGCCGCGCGCCGCCGCTC
>JBFXDI010000130.1:0-10917 GCA_050181295.1 Parvibaculaceae bacterium
AGGGGATCAGAAGGACCACTACCGGTTCTCCCTCCCCCCTCGTGGGGGAGGGCCGGGGTGGGGGAGCCATGCCCGGGCCGCGCCATGGCCGGTAGGACGCCGGAGGAGCGCCAGGCCCTCGGCGTCCAGGGCCAGCTCCTCGTCGATCTCTTCGAGCGGGCGGGCTTCTCGCATATCGCGCCCGAGATCCTGCAGCCGGCCGATCTCTTCCTCGATCGTTCGGGCGAGAACATCCGTGCACGGACTTTCGTGTTCACCGATCCTTCCGGCGCCGAGCTCTGCCTCCGGCCCGACTTGACCGTGCCCGCCTGCCGCTACCATCTGAGCCATGCGCCTTCGGCCGGAACGGAAGCGCGATACTGCTATCTCGGACCCGCCTTCCGCTTCCAGCACGGCGGCGCCCCGGCCGGCGCTCCCCCTGAGTTCGAGCAGGCGGGCGTCGAATGGTATGCCGACCAGGACCATGCCGAGGCCGACGCCGAAACGCTGAAGCTCGCGCTTGCCGCCGTCGAGGCGGCGGGGCTTGCCGACTATGGCGTGCGGCTCGGCGACCTCGGCCTCTTCAAGGCGCTGCTGCGGTCGATCCCGATGCCCGAACGCTGGCGCCGCCGCCTCATGCACCAGTACTGGCGGCCGCAGGCCTTCCGCGCCCTCCTCGACACGCTCACCGGCAGGACGCCGAGGCCCCGCAGCTCGATCTCGGCGCTCATCGACGGGATCGCCGCGCACGGGCCGGAGACCGCCGGCCAGCGGGTGGAGCGCGAGCTCGACAGCCGCGGCCTCGCGCTCGTTGGCGGACGCTCGATCGAGGAGATCGCGGGCCGCCTCGCGGAGAAGGCGGCCGACCGCAGCGAGGCGCCGCTGCCCGAGGACGCGGCTCGGCTCTTCGACCGCTATCTTTCGATTGCCGGCCCGCCGCAGGAGGCGCTGAAAGAACTGCAGGCGCTCGCGCAAGGCCTCGGAGAGCCTTTCGGCGATGCCGTCTCCCTCTTCGAGCGGCGGATGCTGCGCGCGGCCGCGCTCGGCACCGACCTCAACCGCATCGCCTTTTCCGGCGCCTTCGGCCGCAATCTCGAATACTACACAGGCTACATGTTCCAGATCGAGGTGGCGCGGGAGAACGTGGCGCCACTCATCATCGGGGGCGGCGGCCGCTACGACGAGCTCCTCTCCGACATCGGTTCGCCCGAGCCGGTGCCGGCGGTCGGATTTGCTCTCTATACGGAGCGTCTGCTTGCCGCCACGCGGGGGCTCGCGCCATGATGCGGCCGCTCGTGCTGGCGCTCCCCTCCAAGGGCCGTCTGATGGAGGGCACCGAAACGCTCTTCCGCCGGGCGGGCCTCGGCTTCTCCCGCGCGGGCGCCAGCCGCGGCTATCGCGGCATCCTCGAGGGCATGGGGGATGTCGAGGTCGCCTGGCTCCCGGCGGGCGAGATCCCGGACGCGCTCCTTGCCGGCAAGATCGACGCCGGCGTCACCGGCGAGGACGTGCTGCGCGAGGCGGCCAAAGGGCCGGACGATCCTTTCGAGGTGCTTCTGCGGCTGGGCTTCGGCCCCGCCGACGTGGTGGTCGCGGTGCCCGAATGCTGGTTCGACGTCGCCGGCATGGCGGACCTCGACGAGGTCTCGGTCGCCTGGCATGCGCGGCACGGCAAGCGGCTCCGGGTGGCGACGAAATACGTGACGCTCACCCGAAAATTCTTTGCGGCGCGCGGGGTGACGGGCTACCGGATCGTCGAGAGCCTCGGCGCCACCGAAGGCGCGCCGGCCTCAGGGTCGGCCGAGGTCATCGTCGACATCACGACCACCGGCTCGACGCTCAAGGCCAACGCGCTGAAGGTCCTGGACGACGGGCTGATCCTCAAGTCCGAGGCGGTGCTCGCCGTGCCCGCGGGCGGGAGCGGCCGGGCCGCCGCGCTCGCCGCACGGCTGAAGAGGGTGCTGTAGCCGCCTTGCTCCTCCGTCATTGCCGGGCCTGACCCGGCAGAGTGAAAGCATTGGCCTTCCTTCACTCGTCATTGCCGGCCTGATCCGGCAATCCAGCGCCCCAGGCCCTGCCCCGATCCGCCTGCGCCAGAATGCGTCTCGACAGGGAGGCCGCGGCGGGGATATGGTCACGGCCGTTCCCGCCTGATCGCTCCTGCCTTGAGCACCGCCGCTCCGACATCCTCCGGCTCTTCCTTCGAGCTCTTCGTCCCGAAGCTCGTGACGGTGCTGCGCGAGGGCTACAGCCTTTCCGCCTTCCGCTCCGACGTCATAGCGGGGCTCACGGTCGCCGTCGTCGCGCTGCCCCTGTCCATGGCGATCGCCATCGCGTCGGGCGCCACGCCCGCCCAGGGGCTCTTCACCTCCATCGTGGGCGGCTTCATCATCTCGGCGTTCGGCGGCTCGCGGTTCCAGATCGGCGGACCGGCCGGCGCCTTCATCGTCGTCGTCTCCGCCACCATCTCGCGCCACGGCTATGACGGCATGCTGCTCGCGGCCTTGATCGCCGGCCTCATCCTGCTCGTGGTCGGCGCGCTGCGGCTCGGCACCTACATCAAATACGTGCCGCATCCGGTGACTGTGGGCTTCACCTCCGGCATCGCCGTCATCATCGCCACCAGCCAGCTCAAGGAGCTTCTCGGGCTGACGCTCGCCGGGTCCGAGCCCGGCCCGTTTCTCGAGAAGATCCCGGCTCTCTGGGTGGCGCTTCCGACCTTCAACGCTCAGGCCGCGGGACTCGCGACCCTCACCATCGGCCTCATCCTCGCCGTGCGGCGCCTGAGGCCGACCTGGCCCGCCTTCCTCATCGCCGTGACCGCTGCGGTGGTCGTGGTCGAGGCGCTAGGGCTCGGGGTCGAGACCATCGGCACGCGCTTCGGCGGCATCCCGCGCTCGCTCCCCGCGCCGGCGCTCCCGGACCTCTTGCTCCAGAAGATCGTCGCCGTGCTGCCCGACGCCTTCACCTTCGCGCTGCTCGGCGGCATCGAGTCGCTGCTCTCCGCCGTCGTCGCGGACAGCATGACGGGCCGCCGCCACCGCTCGAACTGCGAGCTCGCGGCGCAAGGGCTCGCCAACGTCGCGGCCAGCATCTTCGGCGGCATCATGGCGACCGGCAACATCGCGCGCACTGCCACCAATATCCGCGCCGGCGCCAGGAGCCCGGTGGCAGGCATGCTGCACTCGGTGTTCCTGCTCGGCTTCATGGCGGTGGCCGCACCGCTCGCCAGCGACATTCCGCTCGCCGCCCTCGCCGGCGTCCTTCTCGTCGTCGCCTGGAACATGGCCGAGCGGGCGGAGTTCATGACCCTCATCCGCGCGTCGCGCGCCGACGCGCTGGTGCTGCTCTCGACCTTCGGGCTCACTGTCTTCCGCGACCTCACGGAGGCGATCGTCGTGGGCGTGGTGCTGGGCTCGCTCGTCTTCATGCACCGCATGTCGGAGGCGATCCAGGTGCAGACGCACACGCCGCTGGTCGAGGAGGACAAGCCCGATTCGGCGAACGGCCGGCCCGGCTACGACGCGGAGGTCGCGACCGATCCGGACATCGTCGTGCACCGCATCACCGGAGCCTTCTTCTTCGGCGCCTCGAGCACGGTCGCCGCCGTCCTCGACCGCATCAACGTCAGTCCGAAGGCCTTCGTGCTCGACCTCGGCGCTGTGCCCTTCATCGATTCCTCCGGCGCCCACAGCCTGAAGGGCTTCATCGACAAGGCGCGCCGCAAGGGCGCGGTCGTCTATCTCGCGGCGGCCTCGCCCCGCATCCGCAGCGAGCTCAAGCGGCACGGGGTCAAGCCGCCGCTCGCGCTCTACCAGCCGACGGTCGAGGCCTCGGTCGCGGCCGCCCGCAGGCTCTAGCGTATCTCCACCGCAGCCGCGCTTCCTTGCTGAAGGCGTTCCGCCTCTTCATTCCAGCCCCCGCTGGCATGACGCAGGGACTGCAGGAGCGCGCAGCACCAACCCTCACCCGATCGCGCGGAGCACGCCGCCGTCCACCCGGAGCGCCGCGCCCGTCGTCGCGGAGGCCTGCGGCGAGCACACATAGACGACCATGCTCGCCACCTCCTCCGGGCTCGCCAGACGGCCGATGATCGAGCTCGGGCGGTGCGTGGCGATGAAATCCTTCTCGACCGCCTCCTGGCTCGTGCCCTGATCCTTGGCGATCTTGCCGAAGAAATCGCCGACCCCCTCCGAGCGGGTGGGGCCGGGCAGCACGGAGTTGACCGTGACGCCGGTGCCGGCGAGCGATTCCGCCAGCCCGCGCGACACCGCGAGCTGCGCCGTCTTGGTCATGCCGTAGTGGATCATCTCGACCGGGATCTGGAGCGCCGACTCGCTCGAGATGAAGACCACCCGGCCCCAGTCCTTCTTCCGCATGCCGGGGAGGTAGGCGCGCGTCAGGCGGATGCCGCTCAGGACGTTCACCTCGAAGAATTTTCGCCAGTCCGCGTCGGGAATGTCCTCGAACGCCTTCGGCTCGAAGATGCCGAGATTGTTGACGAGGATGTCGGCCGCGGGGACCTTCTTGAGGAACGCCTCCACCCCTTCCTCCGTCGAGAGATCGGCCGCGACGCCTTCAAGCTTCGCCTGCGGCGCCTCCTTGCGGATCGCCGCCACGGCTTCTTCCACCCGCGCCTTGCCGCGACCGTTCACCACGACGGAGGCGCCCGCCAGCGCCAGGCCCTTGGCGATGGCGAAACCGATTCCCGCGGTCGAGCCGGAAACGACGGCCCGCCGGCCGTGAAGATCGATGATCATGTGCTTTCGTCCCTGGAGAATCCGCCCCGTTGCCATCCCAGATGGGATCTGCCGCCCCGCCCGCCAATCCGACGAATGTCTATGCCCGGTCCGGCGGTTTGGATAGATTCCCGCGCAAGGAGCGAAGGGAGGACCGGGGATGGGCGGCGAGAGCAGGCAGCCGGCAGGGGCCATAGACGCGACGTTCCGCAACGGCACGATGACGGCGGTCGGCATCGTGCTCGGCTTCTCGCTCGGCTTCATCACCCGCTGGGCCACCGCGCCCGGCGCCTGGAACCCGGCGGACGTGCTGGCCGTCATCCCGTTGCTCCTGGGCGTCATGCTGCAGACGATCGCGCTCGCCCGGCTGCTCGAGCCCGCCTGCCTCGAGATGTCCCGCTATCACCGCACCATGACGATCTTCATCTGGGGCCTCGTCCTCACCGCGGCCGGCGTCTCGATCGGCATCCTGCTGGACGTGCTCGGCGTCCACGACCTCGCAAGCCCGTTGTGAACCATGTCCGGCGGTCGTTTCCCGTTCGTCATTCGCCTGCTCTAGGATTTCCTCGCCAATCACGGAGGAGGATCGTCAGATGCGGCATATGGAAGGTTTGAGGTTCGGAGCGGCCGTCCTCGTCGCCGGCGCGATGATTGCGGCGAGCGCCCCGACGCCGGCCGAAGCGCACGGCAAGGGCGCGCTGGTCGGCGGGCTGATCGCGGGGGCGCTGGTCGGCGGCGCCATCGCGGCATCCGCCAAGAAGCACCACGACCACTATTACTACGGCGGGCCGGTCTATCCGGGCCCCGGCTACTATCCCCCGCCGCCGCCGCCCTATGCGCCGGTCTATTGCGGCGTTCCACCCTATCCGCCGTGCTACTGAGCGCCACGCACCCGCTTTTCCGAAATCCAGACGAGGGATCCCTCCCATGAGAACATCCTTTGCGCTCGCTGGCCTGGCGAGCCTCCTCATCGCCGCCTCGGCGCAGGCGCAGGACTCAAAGCCGCAGGTCATGGTCGACGCCATGCCGAAGCCCGCCGACTGCAGCTTCACCAAGGCCATGGTCTGCAAGGCCGATGCGGCTTGCGAGGAGGCGAAGGCGGTCGGCGACATCCCGCTGCCGGCCCGCGTGCTCGTCCACTACCAGAAGAAGGTCATCGCCGCGACGAGCAGCGAGGGCATCCCGCATGTCTCCTCGATCGACTCGCTTGCGACTTCCGGCGACAACCTGACGCTCCAGGGCGTCGACGGAGGCGCGGGCTGGGTGCTCCAGACGTCACGCACCGAGGACGGGGCGACCTTCACCGCCGTCACGCACGAATCGGTGCTCCTCTCCTTCGGCACCTGCAAGACGCTGGAGTAGCCTCCTCCGAGATACTCCCGAACGAACCGCCAACAGCAGAAATGTCATCCCGGACGGACCGCAGGTCCGATCCGGGACCTCGCATCCGCCGCTCAGGCGCCAGCCACATCCTGCCAGAGATCGCGCCAATCTGGATTGGTCTTCTCGACCAGCTCGATCTTCCAGGCCCGTCTCCACCGCTTCAGGCGTTTCTCGAAGGCGATGGCGTCCTCGATCCGGGCAAACCCTTGATACCAGACCAGGATCGTGATGCCGTACTTGCTGGTGTGCCCATCGAAGACCCTCTCCCGGTGCTTGAGAACGCGGTTCACGAGGTCGCTGGTGACACCGACATACAACGCTCCGCAGGGCCGGCTGGCGAGGATGTAGACACAGTAGGTCGGATCGCTGATCATTCAGGTTTCGATGCCCGCGAGGCGGAGACGAGGTCCCGGCTCTTCGCTGCCGCTCCGGCCGGGATGACAACGAATTTTTGCCCACATTTCCCAAACCGTCATCCCGGACGGACCGCAGGTCCGATCCGGGACCTCGCTCCCGCCACTCAGGCGCCGGATATCGCAGTTCCGGCAACGTGGAGATGAGATTCCGGCTCTTCGCTGCCGCTCCGCCCGGGATGACAAGGTGAAGGAGTCGCTCGCCTGGTCATTCCCGGAGCCGCCCGCTCACTCGTGGCGGAGCGCCTCGATGGGGTCGAGCTTGGCGGCGCGCCGCGCCGGGAAGAAGCCGAAGACGATGCCGATCGTGCCCGAGAAGGCGAAGGCGAGCGCGATGATCGTCGGATCGGGCGCGAAGGGAATGCCCATGCCATAGGCGGCGGCGGCGGCGATCGAGAGGCCGAGCGCGATGCCGATGACGCCGCCGATGAGCGCCAGCACCAGCGCCTCGACCAGGAACTGCGTCAGGACCTGCCGCTCGAGCGCGCCGATGGCGAGCCTGATGCCGATCTCGCGCGTGCGCTCCGTCACCGACACCAGCATGATGTTCATGATGCCGATGCCGCCGACAAGCAGGCTCACCGCCGCCACCGCGCCCAAAAGCGCCGTCATCAGCTCGGTCGTCGAGGTCATGGCGCTCACGAGCTGGCTCATGTCGCGCACCGAGAAGTCGTCCTCCTTGCCGGGGGCGATGCGACGCTGCTCGCGCAGGATCCGCTCGGCGTCGGCCTGCACGGCCTGCGTCGCGTCACCGGAGGCGGCGGAGATATAGATGGTCGAGATGCGGGTGTTGCCGGCGAGCCGCCTCAGATAGGTGCGGAGCGGAACCACGACCGTGCTGTCCTGGTCGGTGCCGAAGCTCGACTGGCCCTTGCCCTCGAGCACGCCCACGACCTCGCAGGAGAGATCGCCGATGCGCAGCCGCTGATCCACGGGATCGACGGGATCGAAGAGAGCGCTCTTGATCGTCTGGCCGATGACGCAGACGGCCGCCCCGCCCCTCACCTCGGCGTCGGTGAAGGGGCGGCCGGAGGCAAAGCTCCAGTCCTGCGCGATGAAGAAGTCCGAATCGCTGCCGGTGACGGTGGTCGAATAGTTCTGTGCTCCATAGACGACGATGGCCGCCCTGTTCGACGCCGGCGCTATGGCGCGCACATCGGCGAGATCGGCCCTAAGCGCTGCCACGGTGCGCTCGTCGAAGGAGCGGCTCTCCATGCTGGTGCCGCCCGGCCCGAACATGCTCTGGCCCGGCCGCACGACCAAAAGGTTGCTGCCGAGCTTCGAGAGATCCTCCGTCACCTTGCGCGTGGTGCCGGTGCCGATCGTCACCATGGCGATGACGGCGGCCACGCCGATGACGATGCCGAGCAGCGTCAGCACCGAGCGGAGCGCGTTGCGGCGCACCGACTGGAGCGCGAGCTTGAAGGTCTCGATCAGCATGCCGCCTCCAGGATCTCCGGCAGCGGCCGCTCGATGCGACCGTCAAGGAAGCGGATGGTGCGGTGGGCGAAGTCCGCCATGTCGGGCTCGTGCGTCACCATGATGATGGTGAGGCCCTGCTCGCGGTTGAGCCCGGCGAGCAGCTCCATGAGCTCCTGCTTGCGCGCCGTGTCGAGGTTGCCGGTCGGCTCGTCGGCAAGCAGCACCAGAGGCTCGGTGACGATGGCGCGGGCGATGGCGACGCGCTGCTGCTGGCCGCCGGAAAGCTCGGCCGGCGTGTGGTGCTCGCGGCCCTGAAGCCCCACCAGATGCAGCGCCTGGCGCGCCCGCCGGTGACGCTCGGGCCTCGCCATGCCGCGATAGACGAGCGGCAGCTCCACGTTCTCGATCGCGGTGGTGCGGGGCAACAGGTTGAAGCCCTGGAAGACGAAGCCCAGGTAATTGCGCCGGAGCATGGCGCGCTCATCCCGCGACAGCTCCGTCACGTCGAAGCCGGCGAACCGGTATTTTCCGCCACTCGGCGTGTCGAGGCAGCCCAGGATGTTCATGGCCGTCGACTTGCCGGAGCCCGAGGGGCCCATGATGGCGACGAACTCCCCCTTCGTGATCGAAAGGTCCACGCCCGCGAGCGCGCGCACCTGACCCGCGCCCTCGCCGTAGATCTTCTGCACCCGCTCGAAGGCGAGAAGCGGCTGGCCGGTCATTGACCCGCCCGCCTCGAACCGACGATCACGCGGTCGCCGGGCTGAAGCTCGCCCTTCAGGATCTCCGTCCGCTTGCCGTCGGAGGCGCCGGGGGTCACCTGCACCGCGTGCGGCCTGCCCTCCCGCAGCACCCAGAGCGTGCGCTCCTCGGCCGCCGGCTCGGTCTTGGGCTCGCCCCGCCGCCCCATGCGCGGCGGGCGCGGCATGAACAGGCGGAGCAAGCTGAAGCTCCGCGCCTCGGAGCGCTCGGGCGGCGTGTAGCGGAGTGCTGCGTTCTGCACGGTCAAGGCGTCGCCGATCCGGCGGGTGACGATCTCGGCCGTCGCGGTCATGCCGGGCCTGAGCAGGAGCTCCGAATTGTCGACGACGAGGATGCCCTTGTAGGTCACGACGCCATCGGTGGCGGTGGGCGAGAACTGGAGCGTCTCGATCCGGGCCGGAAACTGGCGGCCGGGATAGGCGTCGACCGTGAAGGCCGCGTCCTGGCCGGTCTTCACCGCTCCGATGTCCGCCTCGTCGATCGCCGCCTCCACCTGCATGCGCTTCAGGTCCTCGGCGAGTGTGAAGAGGACAGGCGCCTGGAGCGAGGAGGCTACCGTCTGGCCGGGCTCGGCGACGCGGCTCAAGACGATGCCGTCGACGGGAGAGAGGATGCGCGACTTGTCGAGGTCGATCTGCTTGAGGTCGACGTCCGCCTTCGCGACCGCGATGTCCGCCTTGGCGGCCTCGACGGAAGCGAGCGCGGTGTCGCGGTCGGCGCGCGCGGTGTCAAGGTTCTGCTCGGCGGAATAGCCCTTCTTGCCCAGCGTCTCCTGGCGGACGAAGGCGAGCTCACGCTGCTTGGCGGTGGCCTCGGCATTGACGAGCTTGGCTTCCGCCGAGGCGAGCGAGGCCCGGGCACGGGCAAGCTCGGCCGTCTGGCGGGTGATGTCGAGCTCGGCCAGCACGTCGCCCCTCTTCACGAGGCTGTTGCTGTCGACATGGACGTTCCGGAGCACGCCCGACATCTCGCTCGAGACCTCGACCGAGGTCGTGGGCTCGATGGTGCCGGTCGCCGTCACGGTCACGACCAGGGGGCCGCGGACGGCCGCCTCGGTCTCGTAGACAACGCGGCTCGCCGCCGCGCTCGAGGCCCGGTACCACCAGGCGCCGCCCGCGACGACGGCCAAGATCGCAAGCGCAACCAGCCCGCGGCGGGTCCAGCGGCGAGCGGGCGTTCCGGCCCCGATCCGGATCGCCGCCTCGATCTCCTCGGGCCGGGGAAGGGTCTGCATGTTCATGGAATGCTGCCTCGGCGACACCCGGATCCGCCGGGACACGCCGGAAAGACGCAGAGCCCCGCGCCTTTCCGTCGGAGGAGGCGCCATCGGTGGAATTTCAACCGAACCGGCACCTCCCCTGCGTGTCATCCCGGATGGGCCGAAAGGCCCAGTCCGGGATCCGGCATCCGCCGCTCGACGACCTCGATCCCGGAAGCCGCAATGCGGCTTCCGGGATGACAGGCTGTGGGGCACAAAAAAGAAGCGGCCCCGGAGGGCCGCTTCGCATTCTCTGCTTTATGGACTTCCTTAGAAGTCCATGCCGCCCATGCCGCCGCCCGGCATCGCGGGAGCGCCCGCTTCCTTCTTCGGCCTCTCGGCTACCATCGCCTCGGTGGTGATGAGAAGAGCCGCGACCGAAGCCGCATCCTGCAGCGCGGTGCGCACGACCTTGGTCGGGTCGATGATGCCGGCGTCCACCAGGTCGACATAGGTCTCGGACTGCGCGTCGAAGCCGTAGTTGCCCGACTTCTCGAGCACCTTGCCGACCACGATCGAGCCCTCGACGCCCGCGTTCTCCACGATCTGGCGGATCGGGCTCTCGATGGCGCGCGACACGATGTTGATGCCGGCCTGGATGTCGGGGTTCTCGGACTTGAGAGCCGCCACAGCCTTCTTGGCCCTGAGCAGCGCCACGCCGCCGCCCGGCACGATGCCTTCCTCGACCGCCGCGCGGGTGGCGTTCAGGGCGTCATCGACGCGGTCCTTCTTCTCCTTGACCTCGATCTCGGTGGCGCCGCCGACCTTGATCACCGCCACGCCGCCGGCGAGCTTCGCCAGCCGCTCCTGCAGCTTCTCGCGATCGTAGTCCGACGTCGTCTCCTCGATCTGGGCCTTGATCTGGCCGATGCGGCCCTGGATGTCGTTCTTCTTGCCGGCGCCGTCGACGACCGTGGTGTTCTCCTTCTCGATCCGCACGCGCTTGGCGCGGCCGAGCATG
>JBFXDI010000131.1:0-10871 GCA_050181295.1 Parvibaculaceae bacterium
GCAGCTCGCCATGGCCGTTGGCGAAGGTCTCGCGTTTCCGGGAAAGGTAAGTGAGACGCTCCAGGAAATGGCTCATTGCTCTTTTCCTTTCCGTTCAAGCCGACGATGAAGACTGCATTGTCGGCGCACCGGCGGGCTCGCCCATGACCGGGGCGCGCCGCACCTCCGTCACATAGTTCAACACCAGCGAAACCGCGACGATGCCGTAAAGCAGCATGAAGCAGCTCGAATTGATCCCGAGACGATCGAGGATCGCGCCGAACATGATCGGTAGCAGAAAGCCGCCAAGCCCGCCGATCATGCCGACAATTCCCGAAACGGCGCCCATCGAGTCGGGAAAATCGTCGCCGATATATTTGAACGTCGAGGCCATGCCGCAGGCGAAGGCGATGCCCAGCACGAACAGCAGGATCGCGAAGAACCAGATCGGCAGCGCGATCGCGAAGTGGGCCGGGCCGTCGACGGTGTGAATGATCAGCTCGGTCCTGGGATAGGAGAGCAGGAACAGGCAGACCCATGCGACCCACAGCACCCACCAGGTGACGGCGTGCGCTCCGAACCGGTCCGACAGCCAGCCGCCCAGCGCCCGGAAGGCTCCGGCGGGAAGCGCGAAGCAGGCCGCCAGCAGCGACGCCTGCGCGATCGACAGCCCGTACTCGGTCTTGAAATATTGTGGCATCCAGATCGACAGCGCCGTGAAGCCGCCGAAAACGATCGAATAGTACTGGCAGTATTTCCAGACGCGCGGGTCGCGCAGCACGGCGAGCTGTGAAAGCAACGACGGCGAGGCCGCGGTCCGCGCGGGGTCCGGCGCGGAAAACATCCAGAAGATGACGGCAGTGACGACAAGCGCCGCGGCATAGACCTTCGGCACCATCTGCCAGCCATAGGCGTCGATCAGCCATGGTGCGACGAACATGTTGAGCGCGGCGCCGATGGTGCCCGCCCCGAAGAAACCCATGGCGAATCCCCGCCGCTCCTTCGAAAAGAAACGCGCCACATAGGGGGTGCCGACGGAGAACGACGCGCCGACGAGGCCGAGCGCCAGGCCGAGCAACAGGAGCTGCCAGAAAGACGTGGTGTGGGCCGAGAGCCAGACCGGCACCGCGCAGCCGGCGAGGAGCGCCAGCATGATGCGGCGGCCGCCGAGGCGGTCGGTCCAGATGCCGAGCGGCAACCGGAAAAGCGCGCCGGTCAGCACCGGCGTCGCGGTCAGAAGGCCGAACTCGACGGAGTTCAGACCCAGTTGCTCGCGGATGGGAATGCCCGTCACGCCGAACATCATCCAGACGGCAAAACAGATCGTGAATGACCAGGTCGTCGCAAGAAGGACGATTAGGCTTCGACGTCCCGACATCCACCCCCCTCTGCAAGGCTCGGTCGCTTGCGATTGCAAACGGTCAAAGGACAGGTCGTCAACGCGGCGCGCAGCGATGAATCGCCTCGCCAGTTAAAACCCTGGACCGGTTTCAGGCCAGCGGCTTGTTGGTGCGCTCGTTTGCGCTTCCGCAAACAAGCCGTTCCGGAAACGCGGTAAACATCGAGATTCGCGTGCTTTCTCGAGAATGCCCGGCACAGGCCGACCTAAGTCGCAGTCGGACGAGATCGCCTGTCGTCCGGATGACGCTGCGCGACCGATGGAGCGTTCGCACAGGCTGCGCGCCCCGGCCGCCGCGATCGAATCGATCCCGCGCATTGCGGCGATCGCGCATCGATGCCGGCCGGCGCGGCCGACCCGACCCGCCGAAGGAGCCGGGCCGCCGAAGAGACCGAAGCGGGAAACCGTCAGCGGATCGGCTCTCTCGCGCGATTGTCGTCGGGCAGGAGATGGCGGCACCGGCCCGGGGTCACAAGGCATCCGCAGGAAGCGAAGGGCGCGTCGCGAGAGCCCGGCCGCCGACCGCGAGGGCGAGCGCGACGACGATCAGAGCCGTCGCGACCGCGAACGTGATCCGCATGCCGGCGGCAACGGCGTCGGGATGCGCCGTGGCGACATCGGCCGTCGCCGATGCAAGCGCGAATACCGTGCCCATCACGGAGGCGCCGGTGATGAGCCCCAGATTGCGCGACAGGTTGAGCATGCCGGAAATGACGCCCCGCCGGTCCGGACCGACATCCATCATGACGGCCGTGTTGTTGGCGGCCTGGAATAGCTGATAACCGGGGGTCAAGAGGAGGATGGCGGCGATATAGCCGGCAATGCCGAAGGTCGCCGGGATCACGGACAGGGCAAGCGAACCGACGGCCATTTGGACGAGGCCGACGACGACGATGGATGGAGCGCCCCACCGATCGACGATACGCCCGGCCAGGACACCGCTCAGCGCGGAGATTGCGGGGCCGATCGACAAAACGATTCCGACGAGCGCCGCGTCGAGCCCGAGCGCGCGCGAGAGGTAGAACGGCCCGACCACCAGCGTCGCCATCATCACCGTCGAGACGAGCGCGTTCATGGCGAGGCCGGCGCTCAGGGCGGGATCGCGAAACATCGCCGGTCGGATCAACGGCGATGCGCCCCTCGCCTCGGCGAGCAGGAAGAGTCCCATTCCGAAGACGGCCGCCAACAGCAGCGCCAGATTGAGCGAGCCGAAGCTGCCGCGCCCGATCGTCATGGCGAGCGCATAGGCCCCGAGCGTCAGGGCAAGCAGCAGCGTGCCCGCCTTGTCGAAGCCGGCGCGATCCGCCTTCGGCTCCCGGCGATCGGCGGGCAGGGTGCGACAGGCAAGAAGCAGAGCGAGGATACCGAGCGGCAGGTTGACGAGGAAGATGGCCTGCCAACCGAGCGAGGCGATCAGGACGCCGCCGAGCGACGGACCGAGCGCGGTGCCGATCGCCGACATGGTTCCGAGCAGCCCCATGGCGCTGCCCGTCCTTGCCTTCGGGACCGTCTCGCCGACAAAGGCCATGGTGAGGGCCATCATGATGGCCGCACCCAGGCCCTGCACCGCCCGGGCGGCAATCAGCAGCCAGAGCGTGGGCGCGACGCCGCACAGGGCCGAGGCCGCCGTGAACAGGAAGAGTCCGGCCAGCAGCAGCCGGCGGCGGCCGGCGATATCGCCGAGCCGTCCGACGCTGACGATCAGGGTGGTAATGGCGAGGAGATAGGCGAGGACGATCCACTGGACCTCCTGGAAGGAGACGTCGAACGCCTCCGCCAATGTCGGCAAGGCGACATTGGCGATGCTGGTGCCGAGCGAGGACAGCAACATGGAGAGGGATAGCCCGGCGAGCGCCCACCGAACCGAAACCGTCCGTTCCGCGCCTCCGGCTTTCGCCTCCTCTCGTCCCGCGGCGATTGGCTTCAACATGAACCTCCTCTTCTGACGACCCCCGAAACGGAGCTGTCAGAAAGGTAGTTTCCTGCGTGACATGGCGGAATACGCATCATTTGCACTCTATTCATGCGTTTGACGCCACATCGCCATCGAACCGTGCTAGGGTGTGCGCATGCCGGCGCCCGATCTCAACCTGCTCGTCACCCTCGATGCGCTGCTCGCGGAAGGCAGCGTCGCCCGCGCCGCCCAACGGTTGCGGCTCAGCCCCTCGGCGATGAGCCGGGCCCTGGCGCGATTGCGTCAGGCGACGGGCGATCCGCTGCTGGTCAGGGCCGGGCGCGGCCTCGTTCCCACGCCCCGGGCGCTCGAGCTCCGCGAGCGGGTCGGTGGGCTCGTCCAGGATGCGGAGGCGGTTCTGCGCCCTGCCGGGAAGCTCAACCTCAAGCGGCTCGTCCGGACCTTCACGCTGCGGACCCGCGACGGCTTTGCCGAGAACTTCGGACCGGCCCTCATCGCGCGCGTCGGCGCGGAAGCGCCCGGCGTGCGGCTGCGCTTCCTGCAGAAGCCGGACAAGGACAGCGCGCCGCTTCGCGACGGGACCGTCGATCTGGAAACCGGCGTCGTGGGGGAGACGACGGGTCCGGAAGTGCGTGCGCAGGCCTTGTTCCGGGACCGCCTCGTGGGCGTCGTGCAAAAGGGGCACGCCTTGAGCAAGGGCAGGATCACGCCCGCCCGTTATGCGGCCGGGCGGCACATCTACGTCTCGCGGCGGGGCCTCGACAAGGGGCCGATCGACGAAGCCCTGGTTTCGTTCGGGCTGGAACGCGAGATCGTCGCGATCGTCGGCGAGTTCTCGACGGCGCTTGCGCTTGCGCGTGCTTCCGACCTGATCGCCAGCGTTCCCGAACGGCACACCGGAAACCTGCGCGCCGGCATGCATAGCTTTCCCCTGCCGGTCGCGACGTCGGAGATCGCGGTGTCATTGCTCTGGCACCCCCGGATGGATGCCGATCCGGCGCATCGCTGGCTGCGCGAGTGCATCCGGCAGGCCTGCGCGGCGTGACCTGCGGCCCTCATCGACACACCGCCGAGGGTGACGGCCTGGCCGGATGCGCCGATGGAATCGAAGGCCCCGCGCCCGCCTTGCGTCGCCGCTATGGGCCCGTCGGGGTCACGCGCCAGATAGTGTTCGAGAGGTCGTCGGCGACGATCAGCGCGCCGCGCGGGTCTAGCGTTACGCCGACCGGCCGCCCGCGGGTCTTGCCGTCCGTCCCGAGGAAGCCGCTGACGAAGTCGACCGGCGGACCCGCGGGGCGGCCGCTGCGGAACGGCACGAAGCTCACCCGGTAGCCGACCGGCGTGTTGCGGTTCCAGCTGCCATGCTCCCCGACGAACACGCCGTCGGCGAACGGGGCGCCCATCGCCGGCGCGGAGAAGGCGAGCCCGAGCGCAGCGACATGCGATCCGAGGCTGAAATCGGGACGGATCGCCGAGGCGACCTTTTGCGGATCCTGGGGGCGGACGCGGGTGTCTACGTTCTGGCCCCAATAGCTGTAGGGCCAGCCGTAGAATCCGCCTTCCCGGACGGCGGTGAGATAGTCCGGCACGAGGTTCGGACCGATCTCGTCGCGCTCGTTCACGACCGCCCATAGCTCGCCCGTACCCGATTGGATGGCGAGCGCGGTGGGGTTGCGGAGGCCGGTGGCATAGGGCCTGTGTGCGCCCGTCTGGGCATCCACCTGCCACACCATGGCCCGGTCGATTTCGGCCTGCATGCCGCGTTCGGTGATGTTGCTGTTGGAGCCGATGCCGACATAGAGAAAGCGCCCGTCGGCGCTGGCGGTCAGCGCCTTCGTCCAGTGATGGTTGATCGCCGAAGGCAGCTCCGTGATCGTGACCGGCGGTCCGCTTGCCTCGGTCTGTCCCTCCCGATACTCGAAACGCACCAGCGCATCCTGATTGGCGACGTAGAGCCGGTCGCCGACCAGCGCGAGCCCGTAAGGCGCGTTGAGATTGTCGGCGAAGACCGTCCGTCCTTCGTAGATGCCGTCGCCGTCGCTGTCCCGCAGCAGGGTCAGGCGGTTGCCGCTCGCGACCGGGCTTGTCCCCTGCGCCTTGATGATGCCGGCGATCACGTCCTTCGGCGTCAGTCGCGGCGCCCCTCCGCCTCTCCCTTCGGCGACCAGGATGTCGCCATTGGGCAGGACGAGGGTCTGGCGCGGGATCTGCAGCCCGGTGGCAATGGCCGCGATGGTGTAGCCTTGCGGTACCGTGGGCCGCTGGTCGCCCCATTCCGCCGGGTTCGCGATCTTCATGGCGGGGAGGAGCCCGCCCTGCGGCGCCGGGAGCTGCGGATCGGACCCATATTGCGACGGGTCCGGATCCTCGCCGCAGGCGATCAGAAGGACCGAGAGGGCGAGGAGCGGGAGTAACTTCGCGTATTTCATGTCAGCCGCTCCTGCGCGACGCCGGAGAAGCCTACGCCCGTGGCCGCAATCGCGAGCGCGGCCACGATCGCGGAGAGAACGAGGCCTTCCGGCATGCTCGCCCAGACGTCCTTGGCGTGAACCAGTTCGTTGATGAAGCCGAGGACCCAGGCCACCAGCAGAAGGAGAAAATAGAGAGTTGACCGCCATCCGCGCCGATCGGCGCGAAACAGTCCGATGAGCGCCCACAGCAGCGCGAAGCCGCCGAACACCAGGCCACCGACGATCAGCCAGGAAGCGAAGTTCTTCCACTGAATCTCGTAACTCGAGGCATAGGCGATGTCGCTGAGGAGGACGCCGAGGAACAGCGGAACGGTACCTGCCAGCAGGATCGCGTGAAGCGGATGAAGCGGTCGTTGATGCCTTCGGTCGACGGCGACAGCCACAGCAAGTTCCTCCAACTCCGACGGGAGCCGAACCCCAGTTCCTCCAGCTCCGACGGGGGCCGAGCCGATGCCGCCGGGCGATGCTTCCTGGTTATCGTCGCAGGGGCCGCCGGAACCAGCGTGCCACAGTCACGCGCGGAGCACATTGTAACGAATGCGGAGGGCACCGGATGGTTCCCGCCTGGGTTGCGATGGCGCATCCGTCGCCGACCCCGGATATCCGGTACCGCGAAGACGCCGTAAACGGCACCGCGATGATTGACTGCCGACACGGGTCCCGGACCGCCGGGCACGGGCGGCAGGTGCCGCCCGTGCCCGGGCGTCTCGCCGGCCCTGAGCGGGTCATGCACGAAGGGCGCGCCGAACGGGATACTGACCGCCCGCCCGGCGGCGAGACGCCGACGGTAAGGAATCCAGGCGCGGCCGGTGCGGTCGGCAACCCGGAGGCGGCAATTCCCGCGGCGATCGAGATGGCGTCGCTTGGACAGTGGCGCACAGTGCGAGCGCGAGCCGCAATCGGCGCAACAGGTCGTTGCCCCGACTTGCTGTCGGTCGATCATTCACCAACCGGCAGTGGCGCGCATCGTGGCTCGTCCGTTTTCCGCTTCTATCGCGAGACTGACTTGGTTCCGGTGAATTGCTGTCGCCCCTGCGCGAAGCGTCTGGCAGCCCACGGCCGGAGACACCGCCTTGTAGGAAAATTTCTGCAAGCTTCGTTGGGCAATGGCGGCAGCACGGTTCAGCAAAAGCGTTGCTTGAAGCGGTCCGTGTATGACGAGGCCGGTATAACCCTCGGTTTGCGTCGCATAGGGCGCGTCGTAGTGGATCCTGTGACCGTTGAAGGTAAGGGCCGAATAGCGAAAGAGAAACACCGGATCCACCGTCACCTCTTGCACGCCACCGATGAACCCAGGCGAAGCCTTTCGATCCGCGGACCCGGCTTCCTGAAGCAGCGGCCCCGCCTCTCGATAGACAATCGCGTGGCGCTCGTTGAGCACTGGACCAGAGTCGTTCTCCAGTTCGTGCAGAACTGTGACGAAACATAGCGGGCCTGACTTTCCATGCTTCTCGACTATCGCCTCGATCGTCGATCGACGGCGGACGCGATCGTTGACACGCAAGGCTGCGAACAAAGTGAGCTCGCCGCCTGCCCACATTCTCCGCGGAAGCGGGACCAGGGGCAGGAAGTCGCCCTTGGCGGGATGTCCATCGGGGCCTAAACGGCTCGTTTCGACCGCCTCCGGCGCCAGGCACCAGTGCAGTCCGGGCGGTGCGACCGGATCGTCCGAGGGCGCCAGATGCGGCCCGAAGGTCGCGCGAAAACTAGCCACGAGCTGGGGGGTAACAACGTCCTCGGCCTCCGCAGTTCGGCCGATCCAATCCTGCAAGCCACCCTTTGCCACCGCGACCCTCCGCCCAAACAGCATTCACTGCCATCGGACCAGTGTTCTACTCGCCCCGAAAGCCGCCGCCATGAAAATCAGAGGCTTTGTTTCAGCCACTCCAGGAACCGATTCGCAGAGGGCGACCCTGGCCTCTGACGCGGCGGAAAAGCGGCCAGCCCCTGTGCAAGAGGGAGGAGTATCGGCCTCCTGAACGAGCGTGCCCTCGCGGAGTCGGTTACATAACCCGCCAGAATCGCCATTTCGATGAAATTTAAATCTGTTGCCGGCGGTGGAGCTCAAGCTAAGTCAGCTCGTTGATCTCTATGAAGATCAAGTTCCGCAAAGGAGGCGCGTATGTGTCTCCAATGTATGAACGGCAGGAGCGATGAGCCAGATTTCCAACCTTGAAGGGAAGCAGCGATGCCCCAAGCGGAACAATATGATGCCGTTGTTATCGGCAGCGGCGAAGGCGGCAAATATCTCGCGTGGCATCTTGCTCAGGCCGGGCGGAAAACCGCCGTGGTCGAACGCCGCTGGGTCGGCGGCTCCTGTCCCAACATCAACTGTCTTCCCAGCAAGAACGAGATCTGGAGCGCGGGCGTCGCCAGGACCGTTGCCCGCGCCGGAGAGTTCGGCGTGACCTCCGGCGAAGTGTCGGTCGATATGAAGAAGGTTCTTCAGCGCAAGCGGAATATGGTCGACGGCCTCGTCGCCTTTCACCTCGATCGGTACAAAGCCACCGGCACGGAACTCATCATGGGGGCCGCGCGCATCGTCGCACCGCTGACGGCCGAGGTGTCGCTAAACGACGGCGGAACACGAACACTGGTCGCCGAAAAGCTGTTTCTCAACCTGGGTACGAAGGCGAGCGTGCCTCCCGTTCCCGGCCTCGCCGCGGCTCTGCCGCTCACCAATATCGAGGCGCTCGAACTCGACCGGGTCCCCGGCCATCTGATCGTTCTCGGCGGCGGGTATGTCGGTCTCGAATTCGCCCAGGCCTACCGGCGTTTCGGCAGTCGGGTCACCATTGTCGAGCGTGGTCCGCGGTTGGCCAAGCGCGAAGATCCGGACGTCTCCGACGAGGTTCAGCGCATTCTGGAGGCGGAAGGCATCGAGGTGTTGCTGTCTGCCGAGGTCGAGCGGGTAGACGGGAGGTCAGGCGGGCATCTGCGTGTCCTGGCGCATACCTCGGATGGCCAACGGACGATTGAAGGCACCGATATCCTGGTCGCTGCCGGCCGCACGCCGAACACGGAGGGGATCGGCCTCGAAGAGGCCGGCGTCGAGCTTGCCGATCGCGGCTACATCCGTGTCAACGATCGACTGGAGACGACGGCCGCCAACACCTGGGCAATCGGCGAATGCGCGGGAACCCCGCAATTCACCCATATGTCGCTCGACGACTTTCGCGTGATCCGGGACAATCTGGAGGGCGGCGATCGATCGACCACAGGACGGATGGCGCCGTATTGCATGTTCATCGACCCCCCGCTTGCTCGGGTCGGCATGAGCGAAGAAGAGGCGCGCGCCAATGGCGTGATGGTGCGTGTGGCGAAGCTGCCTATGAAGGCGGTCCTGCGAACCCGGACAACGTCGGAATCCGCTGGCTTCATGAAGGCGCTTGTCGATGCCAACGACCGAATCCTCGGTTTCACGATGATCGGCTCGGAGGCCGGCGAGGTCATGGCCGTCGTGCAGACAGCGATGGTGGCGGGTCTTCCCCACACGGCGCTCCGGGATGCCATTCTCACCCATCCGACCATGGCAGAGGGATTGAACACGCTGTTCGGCAACGTTCCGGCCAAGAGCGAATGACCGACTGCCGCCAGCTACCGATGACCCCCGACGAAGCGGGACGTTCATTGCTCATGCCTGGCTCATGCGCATGGACCCGCAGTGCAAATCGCGCGAGCTCTTGGCCTTATCCTGTTGGTGCGGCGCCCCAGCGTAGATGAAACTGATAACTACGCTTACGCAGCACTACTGTGATTGCGGTCGATCCTCCTTGTCTGGGTTGCGTCTCCCTGCGCCGACAGGCGCAGCCATGTCGCCGCTCGAAAAGTCGCGGCCCCGGCATTGACCGGCCGGGGCCGCCTGCTCTCAGGGCGCGGATGCCGCGGCCCCGATCGTCCCGAAACGGCCGTTCTGGAAATCGGCCATCGCCTGCCGGATTTCCTCCTGCGTGTTCATGACGAACGGCCCGTGCATCACAACCGGCTCGTCGATCGGCTCGCCGCTCAGGATCAAGAGCGAAGCATCGCCGTTCGCTTCCACGGCGATCTCGCCACCCTTGCGATCGAGCAGCACGAACTGCGCTTCCCTTGCGATGGCGTCGCCGTTCACCTGCACCGTGCCTTGCAGCACGACGACGACGACGGTGCGACCTTCGGGCAGCGTGAGCGAAGCCGTTTTGCCCCGGCGCAGCCGCACATCCCACAGATCGATCGGCGTGAAGCTGCGGGCCGGGCCGCGATGGCCGTCATGCTCGCCCGCGATCACCCGCAGGGTGCCCGCATCGTCGGGCAATTCCACCGCCGGAATGTCGCGGTCGAGCAGCGTCTGGTAACCCGGATCGACATTCTTGCTCTTCGCCGGCAGGTTGACCCAGAGCTGGACCATCTCCAGCGTTCCGCCCTTGCGGGTGAAGGCCGGCGAATGGAACTCCTCATGCAGGATGCCGCCGGCGGCCGTCATCCATTGCACGTCGCCCGGACCGATGATGCCGCCCTTGCCGGTCGAATCCCGATGCTCGACCTCGCCGCGATAGACGATGGTCACGGTCTCGAACCCGCGATGCGGATGCACGCCGACGCCGCGCGGCTTCTCCGCCGGCGCGAAATCCGCCGGGCCGGCATAGTCGAGCAGCAGGAACGGGCTGACATGCGCGCCGTGGCTCGCATGCGAGAACAGCGTGCGCACCGGGAATCCGTCGCCGACCCAGTGCGGCCTGGGCGCACTGTAGAGTCCGAGAATATTTCTCATGGTGCGTCTCCTTACCCTCCATGGGCATCGGTCGGGTGGAACATAAGCGCAGGACAAATCTGGCAGTAGATAGCCAGTTCGCACTAAAATGGCACTCCAGCTTGGATGAAAGTGACAATTGCGACCCTGCCGGCACGCTGTGGCTTTTCAGCCGTCGGCGCGCGGGAACTCCCGTGCTGTCCCGGGGATGATCCAGGTCGCTGCGAAAGTCCGCTGATCCGCCACCGGCCTTCCGTGACGAGACCTGATGTTGGTCATTGTCCTCCTCCATCACTGGCATCGCGCAGGAGCTCGTGGCGGGAGCTTCCCCGAATTTGACACTACCGTTCGGCCCTGGTCGGGCCGCGCCGTATTCTG
>JBFXDI010000132.1:0-10860 GCA_050181295.1 Parvibaculaceae bacterium
AACCCGGCGATTACGTCCTTGGGAGTGAGCTTCGGTGCTGAGCCCCCCCTGCCTTCAGCGACCAGAACGTCGCCATTGGGCAAAACGAGCGCCTGGCGCGGAATCTGAAGATCCGTGGCGATGGCCATAATCGTGTAGCCTTCCGGCACCGTCGGCCGCTGGTCACCCCAGGCTGCGGGGTCTGCAATTGTCATGGAAGGAAGGAGTCCGCGCTGCGGACTTGGAAGGTTCGGATCGGACCCGTATTGCGGTGTCTCCGGTTCGCTGCCGCAGGCAGCCAGAAGAGCACAGAGGGCGACGATCGAAAGAAAACGGGGACGCTTCATATCAGAACCCGCGCGAAATAGTGGAGAAGCCGAGAATGGTAGCTGCGATAGAAAACACAGCCACGATCGCCGAAAGAATGAGGGCGGCGGGCATGCTCGCCCACGCGTCCATGGAATGAACCAGCACATTGAGGAAACCTAAGAGGAACGCCGCCAGCAGAATGAGAACATAAGCGATCTGCCGCCCTTCACGCTGGTGGGAGCGGAGCAGTCCAATGACCGCCCTAACTAGCGCGAAGCCGCTAAACACCAAACCGCCGACGATCAACCAGGACGCAAAATTCTTCCACTGCACCTCGTGGCTCAACCAATATGCGACGTCGTTGAGCAAAACGCCCAGAAACAACGGCACCGTTCCCGCGAGCAGAAACGCATGCAGTGGATGAAGCGGCCTTTGGGAAGGTCGTTCTAGAACGGCGGACATGGCGGCTTTCCTTCCTTGGGGGACAGGCAAATCAAACGGGTGGGAACCAAGAGGCGGCTGAAATTGGTGCTCCAAACTTTCGTCTGGCGCATCTCATCGCAACCCCACGCAGCCTAATGCGCGTAGAACGCTGATGTTCCGATTGGCAGGCGGCCACCCAAAGGCGACGGCCCCGGGGCACTACCCGTCAATCTGCAACAGGCGATTGGACATAATAGGCAGCCACATCCTCAATATCCTGATCCGACAAGCCTTTGGCGATATGCTCCATAAGATGTGCGTAGCGACTGCCTCCGCGACTACCCGCCCGGAAAAGCCTGAGCTGCGCAGCGACATAGTCTGGGCTTTGGCCCCCCAGCGCCGGGTACAGGGGGTTGCGGCCCTCGCCTCGGTGGCAGGAGGCACAGGCGGGCACTGCTCGCGCGGGCTGTCCCTGCTCCACGATGCGCGCGCCAGCCAGCACGTCGCCGCCAGCACGTGGGCTGCCAGGTGCTTGCCGGAGTTCGGCATAGTAGCGAGCGATCTCCCTCCGCTCGTCCTGTGTTATGGCCATGGCGGGGACGGACATGATGCCGCTTGGCCGATCCCCTTTCGCGTAGGCATCGAGGCTCCCTAGAAGATAGGCCTCGCTCTGGCCGGCGAGGTTGGGAACGAGCGGGCTTCGGCCAACCCCGTCACTGCCGTGGCAGCGAGCGCACTCGGCGAGAAGGGTGGAAACAGGCCTCGGAATAGCGCCCCCGGGCACTGGCGTTCCATAAGCCAGTTCGCGATAGCGCTGAGCATCGAGGCGCGGCAATTGGCGCAGGAACGCCACCATGGCCCAAACCTCGTCGTCGCGCGCTTGTGTCGGCCAGGCCGGCATGCCTGTGAAACGGATGCCGTGCTTCACCAGCCTGAAGAGTTCGGCATTCGACCATTCGCCCACGGTCTTGGTTAGGTCCGGCGGCAGGGGAAGCATCCTGAGAACGCTCGGAGAGCGCGGCTCGCCCGGCGCCCCGTGGCAGACCGCGCAGCCGCGCGCGAAATGTCCGGCGGCAGGCTGGATTCCGGCGTCCGGCAGACGAGCGGGCTCCTCGACGGCAAGCGCATACGTCCGAATGGCCGACCGCATGGCGAGTTGCAGAAACCATTCTGTGACCTTCCAATGCCCGCTCGAGGCACCGACATTGAAGAAGCCGATCCATGCGAAGAGCAAGACCGCAAAGGGAAGGACCGCAAGCGCCATCGCGAGGTGCTTCCAGTCGACCTTCATCATCGAGCCTCCATCGGCTGCCCGACAAGCCTGGCGACAAGCGCCAATCCGCCGGCGAGATAGATCGCCGCACCCACGAGCAGCATCAGCACCCCTCCTGCCTCCTGATCCTGCTGCGCTGTTAGCGAAACCCCGAGGCAGGTCACATTGTCGATGCCGAACAGAGGCCGGGGACTTAGCGCCAGAAGCGCTCCCAGCAGCGTCATGTGCACGGACGTGAGCAGCAGACCGAACGCGCCCGCAGCGGCCCGCGCCTTTTCATCCCCCCGTCCGCGGCCGATGCAGGCGAGCCAGAGCACAAGACCAGCCGCGAGGAATATGAACTGTTCCAGGGCGGTGACGAAAACGTTGGCCTCGGCCATCGCCCTCATGACAGGCGCGTGCCACACCCAGACCACGACCAGCTCGAGGATCGAGGCCGGAACCGGCGCCAGGAGGGCGCTCTGGCCCGAAAAATCCCAGCGCGTCCCCACCAGTCCAACCGCGACGAGCGGCGCAGCGACGGCCACGACCCCCATATGCGCGAGCATGTGGGCGGCGAAGGATTCTCGATAGACATCGAGTAGCGGGCCTCCCCAGATCAGCGTCAGCACGAGCAGACCCGTCGCGAGTGCCAGCCTCCTCATCGTGCGCAGTCCGTAATGAATAGCGCAGGCAGTGCGACATAAATGACGGCGACGAAGCTCAGGGCCGAGAGGAGCAACGTCGCGAAGCCTTGGAAGAGTCGGCGGTCCCGTGCCGTCGGATCATCGTGCGGGGGGTCTTCCGTTCCAAATCCCCATTGCCGCCAGGCAAGCCAAGCGGAGAGTAGAATGAGAAGGAGCGCGAGGAGAGTGACTACACCGATGGCGGTCCGCACCATATCGAACCCGAAGGCGAACTGGCCCGCCTTGGCGCAGTAGATGGCAGCGCCGACATAGCAAAGGAGAAAGTGCATGGCCCAGACCGTGGGACCTGTGAAAAGGGTCCAGAGCGACTCGATTTCTCGGAGTTCCGTGCGCATCGCTCAGACCGCCAGTGGAAACAGACCGATCACAGCGAACGTGACGACCGCGGTGACGGCCAGGAAGTGCCAATAGAGGGTGGAGTTGCGGAGGTCCATGTCGTGGACAGGAGTGAGCCTTCCAGCGAGGCTCCGGGAGAGACAGTAGGCTTGCATGATCCCGCCCACCGCCGCGTGCGTCACCGCCCAGATCACGAGCACCCACACGATCGCGGGATAGACATGGGCGGTCGGGTCCATGCCCGCCTGCCAGGGTCCAAGGCAGGCGGCAGCCGAGGCGGCAAACGTTAGAAGGAGGGAGCCGAAGAGACTTCCCAGCATGGCGCCCGTAGCGGCCCGCGCATTGAGGGCGCGGGCTGCGATCATGAGCACCCAGGCGGCGAGAAAGCCAGCCCCGGCCAGAAGAGGCCAGAATGTCCCCGGCCCCGCATGGCCGCCCCGAAAATCCTGGTGGATGGTCCAGTAGAAAAAGTAGCTGAAGACGAGGCTAGCAAAGGCCGCTGCGTCGCCCGCCATAGTGATGAACGTGGCCCACCAGCCGACCGATGCCGGGCCCGACGCATAGAGCGGCAGGGAGAGACCGAGGCCCACGTCCTTCCTGGGTTTCTCCGGGATCTCCCCGGTGCCGGTCCAGAGCCAGGTCAGGATCGCCGTGAGCGCCAGGAGCCCTGAGACCCCCGATGCAACCCACCATTCGAATGTCAGGGAGATGAAGACCCCGCCGAGCGTGAAGGCGGAGATGATCGACAGATAGGAGGTGCCCGAGACTCGCAGACACTGCTCCGGCTCGGCGTCGAGCACAGACGTGACGAGTGTCTCCCGCCGACCGTCTTCCGCATCCGGCAAGTAATAGCGTCCGGCATTGACGTCGCGCGCAAGCGCCACCTGGTCCCAGAGCGGATAACGGCTCGTGATCACCGGAACAGACCTCACCCCCCAATTCTCCTCCGGTTCGGTAATCCATTCGAGGGTTCCGGCGTTCCACGGATTGGTTTCCCCGCGCGCCTGCCGCTTGGGACGCAGCACGTCGAAGACGACCACCAGGACGCCCGCGGCGAATACAAAGGCGCCGATCGTGGAAACCAGGTTGAGCGTGTCCCAGCCCATGTCGGCCGGGTATGTGAAGACCCGGCGGGGCATCCCGCGCAGCCCCGTGATGTGCATCGGGAAGAAGCCGATGTTGAAGCCGACGAACATCAGCCAGAACGAGGTCCGCCCAAATCGGTCGGAGAGCCGGCACCCACCGATGAGCGGGTAGTAGTAGTAGATTCCTGCGACGACTGGGAACAGCATGCCGCCGATCAGCACGTAGTGCAGGTGAGCGACAATGAAATAGGTGTCGTGCGCCTGCCAATCGAAAGGCGCGAGCGCCACCATGACGCCGGTGAGACCGCCAATGACGAAGATGGCGATGCCTCCGGCGCCAAACAGCATGGGTGTGGAGAAGATCACACGCCCCGCCAGCATGGTCGCTATGAAGACGAAGATCTGCACCGCAGTCGGGATCGCGACCGCCTCCGATGCCGCGGAAAAGAAGGCAAGCGAGATCTGCGGCAGTCCCGTCGCGAACATGTGGTGGACCCACAGGCCGAAGCTCAGGAAGCCGGTGCCGACGGCGGCAAGCACGATCCATGAATAGCCCACGATCGGCCGCTGGGCGAAGGTCGGCACAATCATGGCAAGGAGAGCGATCGCCGGGAGGAAGATGATGTAGACCTCGGGATGGCCGAAGATCCAGAACAGATGCTGCCACAGGATCGGATCTCCGCCGCGCGTAGCGTCGAAGAACGGCCAGTCGAACATCCGCTGTAGCTCGAACAGGATGTCGCCCGCGATGAGCGGTGGGAAGGCAAAAAGGATCATGCCCGCCACGATCAGCAGGTACCAGGCGAAGAGGGGCATCAGATTGATGCGCATGCCCGGCGCACGACACTTCATGATGCCGACGATGAGTTCGACAGCGGCGGCAATGGAGGCCACCTCGATGAAGGAGAGGCCAAGGAGCCAGATGTCGGCGCCAATGCCCGAGAGCTCCTTGTCGGTCGCAAGCGGTGGATACATGAACCAACCGCTCGAAGGCGCCGCGCCGAAGAAGATCGAGCCGCAGACGAACACGCCTCCGATCGCGAAGCACCAGAACCCGAAGGCGGAGAGACGCGGGAATGGCAGCTCGCGCGCCCCGAGCATCGGCGGCAGCAGGAAGATCGCGACCGCCTCGAAGATCGGGACCGCGAATAGAAACATCATCACGGTGCCGTGCAGCGTGAAGGCCTGATTGAAGACCTCCGCTGAAAGAAAGTTGTTTCCCGGCACAGCGAGCTGGGTGCGCACGAGGAGCGCCAGAACGCCCGCGAACAGCATGAAGGCGAAGGCGGTCGCCCCATACCAGAGCCCGATCTGCGTGTTGTTGACGCTCGTCCAGTATCGCCAGCCCTTCGGATTGGCCCAGACGGCCCGCAGGCGCCCCTCCTGCGCCTTGCGCTCGGCCTCGGGCCAGGGTGGGGAAGGCGCGCTCACTTGAGCCCCTCGAGCCAAACCGCGATGGCGCGAATATCATCCGGGGGCAGCATGCCAAAAGCTGGCATCCGGGCGCCTGGCTTGACGGCGGCAGGATTTGAGATGAAGCGGGCGATCTGCTCCTGCGAGATCTCCAGCACGCCCGCCCCGAGCGCCAGCCGTGAGCCTATATGCGAAAGGTCGGGACCGATCACGCCCCTTGCCCCGGTTCCCTGGACGGTGTGACAAGCTCCGCAGCCATGCGAGAGGAAGAGGTCCCGTCCGCGGCCTTCGACGTTGGGCGATGGCACAGTGCGGGCATCGAGCCAGGACCGAAAATCATCTGCCTCCATGGCGACCGCTGGAAAAGCCATGAGGGCATGCGAGGTGCCGCAATACTCCGCGCAAGCTCCGCGGAAAGTGCCTGCCCGGTTTGCCTCGATCGTCAGCCGATTCGTGCGGCCGGGGATCATATCCATCTTGCCGGCAAATGGCGGGATCCAGAAGGAATGGATGACGTCCTTCGCCTGGAGGGTGAAGGTCACTCGCTCGCCGACCGGCACTCTGATCTCGTTGGCTGAAACAACGTTCCTGCCGTCGGGCAGCAGATAGGTAACCCGCCACCAGTATTGCTCGCCCACAACCTCGATCTTAAGCGTGTCGGTCGCACCGGCCGGACTCCAAGGCCGCAGGAAAGGCATCAGCCAGAGGGCATAGGCAAGAAGCGCGGCAAGGGTCGTGGTTGGAAGAAAAGCACCACCCCAGAAAATCAGCTTCCCCGCCTTCTTCTCGTCAAGAGCCGGGCCGTTTCGATTCAATGCATGGGCCAGGAGGCCAACGACCAGGATCCAGGCCATCGCACCACCGACCACCATGACGAGAAAGAGCGTCGCCACCTTCTCGGCCTCCGAACCCGCAGGGTCGAGGGCCGACTGGACGCCAGAGCAACCGGAAAGCGCCGAGGCGAAGCTCGCGATGAGGAGGCCACGCCGCGCGCGTTCGCGGCTCTGGGCGTTCCGGCGCTCGATCAATGACATCGACCCATCCTAGCCCGCTGGCAGATGGGGTGCACGAGGAGTTGCGGATTGCAGGGCTTCGACGCCGCTCGTCGTGCAGGCGCTCGCGGATCCGCGCTGGAAAGTCGAGGTCTCGGCCGTGGCGGCTGCGACGAGGTAGCTTTTACGGACTTACGCCGCCGCCGTTATTGTTGTCGGTCAGCAGGATGATCGCCACGACGCCGCCGCCTATGACACCCATTGCCGCTGCCGGCACGACCCAGTCGGGAGTGTCGCCATCCAAGGCTCGGCTCGAACTCTCTTCCAGATCAGCGCTGGTCTTGAGGCAGGGAGCCCGGCTCATCACGACGACCACCGCGCCCGGCTTGACCGGCACCTTGCAATCCTGGTTGTAGACGACGATCGCCGAACCGCCCTTGTCCGCCATCACGCGGTCGCCGGCATTGAGCTGGTAGGACCCGAGAACCGGGCTGAAGCCTTCGCCCTGGTTGACCGAAACGGGGCCGCGAACATTCTCCACCCGCACTTCGGCCTGCGCGAGGCCGATGCCGGTGATCATGGCCAGCGTTGCCGCTGCAAACTGCATTCGACGTTTCATGGGACGCCCCCTGCGATTCTTAATCTTCTGGAACTCATCCTAGGTACTTCAGAAAGCACGAGCCGCCGTGACTTTCGCCTTCGAGAGGGACAGCCGGGGACCGAGTGTGGCGGCGCCTAGCCCCCGGCTGTACGACACAGAGAGAGAGAGGCTGACCGCCGGTGCCGCGCGACGGCCTTTAACGTTACTATCGATCCTCTCGCACAGATACGTCAAAAGACATGTGTTCTTCTCGGTTGTTCACACAGTTTCTCTCGTGATGGTGATCTTGGTGCAGGAACAACTGAAACACGATGGCGGTTTGCTATCCGAGGCTCCAGCGATCGGTGGGAGCCAGCAATCTACCTGACAAGAAGGAAAGACCCGATGAGGACCGCCCTTGCGACGGCCATGCTTTTTGGCGTTCTAAGTGTGACTGCAGCATCAGCTCAGAACATGACGTGCGATAAGGCCACCATGGACAAGATGAACTCCGACGTCAGCGCCATGAACGGCGCCGGCCAGATGAAGGAGAAGAAGGACATGGCCATGAAGGAGATGATGACGGCTCAGGAGGCCATGGCCGCCAACAAGATGGACGAGTGCATCATGCACATGAACAATGCGATGAAGGCCATGGAGGGCGCAAGCATGGACGGCCAGTCTGGCCAGATGGACAGCTCCGGCCAGATGACCACCTCCCAGGAGCCGACAGTGGGTACCAAGGAGACCGAGAAGAACAAGGCCGACAGCCCCGAACCCCAGCAGTAAACGGTGCAAGTTGGAGCCCCGCTCGGTGCGATCCGAGCGGGGCTTTTCATCGCGACAAATGGAGTATCGCCGACCTACCTGTGGCATGAACGCAACGCAGGCGAAGAATCCATAGGGCCCCGTTCTACCTTTGCTGGTACGTCGCGAGGGAGGGAGATACCGTAGGGTCAATAATAATCCTGCACCTTGGGGGGTGTCATGCAGACTTTTGTCCGGACGCTATTGGCGTCATCCGCATTGATCGGGGCGACTGCGGCAGCGTCGGCCGCGGATTACTCTCCTCCTCCCGCATACGCACCAAGCTGGACCGGCTTCTATATCGGCGGCCAATTCGGCGGCGGCGCCGTGGTCCATGAGGTCGACATCCCGGCCAATGGCCCCATCTTCAACTTCAATGGAATCGGTGGAGAGGGCTTCCTTGGCGGCGGCATGGCGGGCTTCAACTACCAGATCGGCCCCAAGGTCGTGATCGGCGCCCAGGCCGACTTCTCATGGACCGACATCGAATCCGAAGCCTCTCTCAACATCGGCGCGCTCAATGCAAATGCCTCGATCCGCGCCCAGTGGCTGCTCGGCGTCTCAGGCCGCCTCGGCTACCTCCTGAACGACAATGCTCTGCTCTATGTCATCGGCGGATACTCGGCCGCCCGCTTCAAGGCGAGTGCCGGGATTGCCGGCGTTGGTGGAGCGAGCCTCAAGGAGGACGTCGACGGATTTCATATCGGCGGCGGTCTGGAGGGCCGGATCACGGACTCTGTCACGCTCAGAGCGGAATACCGCTACATCCAGTTTCAGGAAGAGGAGTTCGTTGGCGGGCTGATAGGCGTCGAGCCCTCGATGCATGTCGGCACTGTCGGACTGGCGTGGAACTTCGGCTGGCCCGGCGGTGAAGCCCATGTCTCGCCCACAGCCGACTACGAGCCGATGCCGGAGGCGACCGTCGCGAGCTGGTCGGGCCTTTACTTCGGTGGCTTCATCGGCGGTGGCGCGCTCGTTCACGACATCGACATTCCCGCAAACGGCCCTATCCTCGAGATCGATGGCATCGGCGGCGAAGGCATTCTCGGCGGGCCGATGGCGGGCCTCAACTATCAGATCGGCAGCTTCGTGATCGGCGCCCAGTTCGATGCGGCGTTCACCGGTATCGAGACCGAAGCCTCGCTGAACCTGGCGCCCTTGCTGACAGCGAGTGCCGAGGTACAACTGGACTACATGCTCTCGGCATCCGCGCGGGTTGGCTATCTGCTCAATCCAGATACTCTCGCCTATGTCATTGGCGGCTACACTCATGGGCATTTCTCGGCTGATCTGAATGTCGGCGGCATCGTTGCTCTCAACGCCAGCGACGAGAAGAGCTTCGCGGGCTTCCATGTCGGCGGTGGTCTGGAAGCCAAGCTGACCGACACGCTGACGGCCAGGGCCGAGTATCGCTACACCCAATTCGGGGAGGAAGATTTCTTCGGAGGGCTGGTCGGCGTGTCGCCTTCCATCCACACCGGCACCGTCGGCCTTGCCTGGACGTTCTTCTCCCTCTGATCGCTCGGGGCGGCACGTCTCCCACACCTCCCAAGGTAAACTTCGCCGGAGCAATGCTCCGGCTTTCTTTTGAACAGGCGGGGTTTGATGTGATCCCCGCGCAATGCCGTGCCGCACGAGCATTACTCGGACTGAGCCAGAAAGACTTGGCTACCCGGAGTGGAGTCAGCACGCGAGCCGTTGCAGCATTTGAGCTAGGCGAGACCACTCCGACATATACTACCCTCTGCAAGCTCCAGCAGGTTCTTATTAGCGCAGGCGTGCGGTTCACGCACGAGGACGAGCGAATAGGTGTTTACCTCCATCATCCGATTACCGATAGCCGCTCGTATTGAACTCCACCGGCGCACTTCGCGGGACAACCTTCGTATCTGGTGTTGAGGCGGTCAGCGCGGCCGGTCTTATGGCGCTCGATCCCTATTGAAGCGGCAGCTCCTTGCCCTTCCGTGCTGCGGCGATGGAGGCTTCAACCGTCGGCTGATGGACCACGAGCGGAGTTTGGATGCCGTATCGCTCAAGTGCGCTATGGACGTCTGCCGATGCACCGGTGAGGTAGACGACGGCACCTTTGCGGTGAGCCTTGTCTATGAAGCCCTTGAGGCTATGCGCTCCGGAGGAGTCGATGAACGGTACGGCACCGAGATCGAGGATAAAGGCTTTGGGAGCGAGGTTGATGCGCTCAAGTACGGCGGCAACCGTGCTTGATGCTCCAAAGAAGAAGGCGCCAGCGATGCGGTGGACCACAATATCGGGATCGGTGGTGATCTCAAGATCGTAGTCCGGCCGGCCGCTGACGGCGTCGGGCTTGTCCTCCTCGACCAGTGGCACATGCGTCTGCACCTGGATCGCCTCCGACATGCGGTGCATGAAGACGAGCGAGCCGAGCACCACACCTACCACGATCGCCTCTGTGAGGTCTCGAAAGATGGTGAGCCCAAAGGTCGAAAGCAGCACCAGTGCATCGGCGCGTGAGGCGCGGATCAGGGTCACGAACTCGGCGCGCTCAGCCATGTTCCAGGCGACCACGATCAGGATGGCCGAGAGGGCCGCAAGCGGAATGTCCCCGGCAAGCGGGGCAGCAACCGCCATGAAGGTGAGGAGGAAAAGAGAATGCAGCATGCCGGCCACAGGGCTTCGAGCACCAGCCCGGATATTGGTGGCCGTGCGCGCTATGGTGCCTGTGGCTACGATGCCGCCGAAGATGCTGGCTGCGACATTGGCGATGCCTTGCGCCACGAGCTCGCAGTTCGAGCGGTGACGGCGGCCTGTCATGCTGTCGGCGACGACGGCGGAGAGCAGCGATTCGATGCCGCCGAGCAGTGCGAAGGTGAAGGAGTCGGGTAGCACCGCGACAACCTTTTCGAGCGAAAAATCCGGAAGAGCTGGCGCCGGAAGCGAGCGCGGGATGCCACCAAAGCGGGTCTGGATGGTCTCGACATCCAATCCGAATACTTTCACC
>JBFXDI010000133.1:0-10813 GCA_050181295.1 Parvibaculaceae bacterium
CTACAGGCGCCTTTGGGCCTGACGTCGTCCGAGCCTCACAGTTGCCGCATTTGACGGCGAATGAGCCTTGCCCGGACATGACCTTGTGGAAGCAAACAAAGCGTCTCCGGACGCTGCCGCTGGCTGCGATGCGCTCGGCGCTCGCAGGCTCGATGGCGCTGCTTCTTTCCTTCACCACCACGGCCCATGCGCAGGATCTGCCCCTGATCCGGGACGCCGAGATCGAGGGGCTGCTCCGTCAGTACACGCGCCCGATCTTCAAGGCCGCCGGCATCAACCCCGGCGCGGTTCAGGTCAGCATCGTCAACCATCCCGCGATCAACGCCTTCGTGGCGGATGGCCAGCGCATCTTCGTCTTCACCGGCCTTCTCACCGCCGCCAAGAGCCCGAACGAGGTGATCGGCGTGCTGGCGCACGAGACCGGACATATCTCCGGCGGCCATCTCGTGCGCATGGGCATGGAGATGGAAAAGCAGAGCAACCTGGTCATTCTGAGCATGCTGCTCGGCGCGGCCACCATGGTGGGCGGCGCGGTTGCCGGGTCGCCTGGCAGCACGCAGGCCGGCCAGGGCCTTCTCTTCGGCGGCCAGGGGCTCGCCCAGCGCAATATCCTCTCCTACGCCCGCGCGCAGGAAGCCTCCGCCGACATCGCGGCAGCCAAGTTCCTCACCGCCACCAAGCAGTCGGGCCGCGGCATGCTCGAGCTGTTCCAGCGCCTCGGCAACCAGTCGCTGGCCTCGGTGCAGTATGTCGACCCTTATGTGCTGTCGCATCCCATGCCGCTGGAGCGCATCCGCAACCTCGAGCAGCTGGTGAAGAAAAGCCCCTATTACGACCAGCCGGACTCCCAGGCCATCCTGCTCCGCCACGAGCTGGTGCAGGCGAAGCTCGCGGGGTTCCTCAATTCGCCCCAGATCGTCTACCGGAAGTATCCAACCTCCGACACATCGCTTCCGGCCCGCTACGCCCGCACCATCGCCACCTTCCGCAGCGGCGACATGCGCAACGCGCTTCCCCAGATCGAGGACCTGATCAGGACCATCCCGCAGAATCCCTATTTCTGGGAGCTCAAGGGACAGGCGCTGCTCGAGAGCGGGCGGACGGCGGAGGCTATTCCCCCGCTGCGGCAATCGCTCAAGCTCCTCCCGAACAATGGACTGATCCTGACGATGCTGGCGCAGGCGCAGCTCGGCGAGGAAAGCCAGGCCGGCGCCAGGGCGGCGCTCGAAACCCTCAAGCTCGCCCAGCGCACGGAAAACGAGTCTCCGCGACTCCACCAGCTCATGGGCATGGCCTACGGACGGCTGAACAACTTCGCCATGGCCGAGCTCTCCACCGCCGAGGCTGCCGTCCGGCGCGGCGACCGCAAGCTCGCCAGGGAAAAGGCCCAAGGCGCCATCAAGCGCATGAAAACCGGAAGCCCTGAATGGCTTCGCGCTAACGATATCTTGAACTTCGCCAAGAAGGACGATTGACCGTCCGCAAGTGGACGGAACCCCGGAACTCGGGCATTGTCGCTTCAACACGCACGCGCAATCGCCGCTGGAGATATTTTCATGTCCCGCACGCTCAAAACCACGCTCCTCGCCGGATTCCTGGCCGGCGGCCTCGTCATGCCGTCCGTCCTCTCGGCGCAGGAGTTCAACGAGAAGCAGCGGGAGGAACTCGGCCAGATCGTGCGGGAATATCTGCTCAAGAACCCGGAAGTCCTGCGCGAGGCGTTCCAGGCGCTCGAGAAGAAGACCCAGGACGCGGAAGCCGCCGCCGCCCAGTCGGCCATCAGCCAGCACGCGAAGGAGATCTTCCGGGGCGAAGGCGACCTCGTCGCCGGGAATCCGGACGGGAAGATCACGATGGTCGAGTTCTTCGACTACAACTGCGGCTACTGCAAGCGGTCGGTCCCCGACATCACCAAGCTCATGGAAGCGAACAAGGATCTGAGGCTCGTGTTCAAGGAGTGGCCGATCCTCGGGCCGGGTTCGACCTACGCGGCCAAGGCGGCGATGGCGTCCCGCAAGCAGGGAAAATACTGGGAATTCCATGTGGCGCTTCTCTCCGAGCGGTCGCTCGATGAGGAGAAGGTCATGAAGGTCGCCCAGGGGCTCGGCCTGGATGTGGAGAAGCTCAAGGCCGACATGCAGGATTCCGAGATCCAGAAGATCCTCGACCGCAACACGAAGACCGCCGAAGCCTTGGGAATCCAGGGCACGCCGGCTTTCCTGGTGGACGATCAGTTGTTTCCGGGCGCCGTGGGCTACGATGCGCTCACCGAAGCGGTGGCCAAGGTCCGCGACGCGGGCGGCTGCAAGGTCTGCTAGATCCAACCGGACGGCTTCCCTCCCCCGCCGGCAATCCGTATAAAGCGGCGAAACGGTGTTCCGGCGCGGATTCCCGCATTCGGAGCATCCTGACCTCATGCCACGGGGAAGCATGGCAAAGCCTGTCTATGTCCTCAACGGCCCCAATCTCAATCTGCTGGGAACAAGGGAGCCGGACGTCTATGGCCGGGAGACGCTGGCCGACATCGAGAAGCGCTGCCGCGAGCGCGGACGGTCGCTGAAACTCAAGGTCGAGTTCCGGCAGACCAACAGCGAGCCGGAGCTGATCGGATGGGTGCAGGAGGCCGCCGCCAAGGCCTCCGCGATCATCATCAACGCGGCGGCCTATACCCATACCTCGATCGCGCTCCACGACGCGCTCAAGGCGGTCGCCATCCCCGTCATCGAGGTGCATCTTTCCAACATCTACAAGCGCGAATCCTTCCGCCACACGAGCTACGTCTCGCCGGCCGCGACAGGCGTGATCTGCGGTCTCGGCGGCCAGGGCTACGAGCTGGCGCTCGAGGCCGCGCACCGGATCGTCAACGCCAAGGACCACGGGAGAGCATGACGAGCAGCAAGACACAACTCGATACGGGCCTCATCCGCGAGCTGGCCGAGCTTCTCTCCGAAACAAACCTTACGGAGATCGAGATCGAGCAGGGCGGCACGCGGGTCCGCGTCTCGCGCGCCGGCAGCGTGGCGGTTCAGACCGTGGCGGCGCCAGCCCTTCCCGCCGCGGCAGCCACCGCCGGCGCGAGCGCCTCGGAGTCCGCCGCCGATCCGTCGCGCCATCCAGGTGCAGTCAAATCTCCCATGGTCGGCACGGCCTACCGGGCACCCTCCCCCGGCGCTCCGGCCTTCGTGGAGGTGGGGAGCGAGGTGCGGCAGGGCCAAACCGTGCTCATCATCGAGGCCATGAAGACCATGAACCAGATCGCGGCTCCCAAGGCCGGCCGTGTGAAGGAGATCCTGGTCGGCGATGGTCAGCCGGTGGAGTTCGGCGAAGCGCTCATGATCGTCGAGTAGCGGCGCTCGATGTTCGACAAGGTCCTGATCGCCAACCGGGGAGAAATCGCGCTGCGCGTCCTGCGCGCCTGCCGCGAGCTCGGCATAGCGACGGTGGCCGTGCACTCGACGGCGGACGAGGACGCGATGCATGTGCGGCTCGCGGACGAAAGCGTCTGCATCGGGCCGCCGCCGGCGCGCGACAGCTATCTGAACATTCCCGCCCTGCTCGCGGCCTGCGAGATCACGGGAGCGGATGCGGTCCATCCCGGCTATGGCTTCCTCGCCGAAAACGCGCGCTTTGCGGAAATCCTCGCCGAGCACGGTTTTACCTTCATCGGCCCATCGCCCCACCACATCCGCATCATGGGCGACAAGATCGAGGCCAAGCGGACGGCCAAGGCGCTCGGCATGCCGGTGGTTCCGGGATCCGACGGCGCCATCGAGGACATGGACGAGGCGCGCCGCATTGCCAGGGAGGTCGGCTATCCGCTCCTGGTCAAGGCGGCAGCCGGCGGCGGCGGACGCGGCATGAAGGTCGCGCGCTCGGCGGATGAGCTCGAGACCGCCCTCCAGACCGCCCAGACGGAAGCCAAGGCCGCCTTCGGCGACGGCTCCGTCTACATCGAGCGCTATCTCGACAAGCCGCGCCACATCGAGATCCAGGTGCTGGGCGACGGCCAGGGCGCGGCGGTGCATCTGGGCGAGCGCGACTGCTCGCTGCAGCGGCGCCACCAGAAGATCTGGGAGGAGGCCCACTCCCCTGCCCTCAACGCGGCGCAGCGCTCCGAGATCGGCGGCAAGGTCGCGAAGGCCACGGCCGAACTCGGCTATGCAGGGGTGGGCACGGTCGAGTTCCTCTACGAGAACGGAGAGTTCTACTTCATCGAGATGAACACGCGACTGCAGGTGGAGCATCCGGTGACCGAGATGATCACGGGGCTCGACCTCGTCCAGGAGCAGATCCGCGTGGCGGCCGGCGCGCCCCTGCATCTGAAGCAGGACGACATCACCTTCTCGGGCCACGCCATCGAGTGCCGCATCAACGCCGAGAACCCGAAGACCTTCGCGCCCTCGCCCGGCCTCATCGAGGCGGTGCACGTGCCGGGCGGGCTCGGGGTCAGGATCGATTCCGGCATCTATGCCGGCTACCGCATCCCGCCCTACTACGACAGCCTGATCGGCAAGCTGATCGTGTTCGGCAAGTCGCGCAACGAATGCCTGATGCGGCTGAAGCGCACGCTCGGTGAGTATGTCATCGAGGGCGTGGACACCACGATCCCGCTCTTCCTCGAGCTCCTCAAGGAGCCCGACATCATGGACGGCAACTACGACATCCACTGGCTCGAGCACTATCTCGCAAGGCAGTGATCGGCGCTTCACAGCGCCGCGCAAATCGCTCTACTCTCCCGCCCATGTCGACGATCACGCCGCAAATCCTGCTCAAGGCCTATGCCGCCGGCATCTTCCCGATGGCCGAGAGCGCGGAGGACAACGCGCTCTACTGGATCGAGCCCGAGCAGCGCGGCGTCATCCCCTTGGACGGCTTCCGCATCTCCCACAGCCTCGCCAAGCGCGTGCGGCAGCGAAACTTCGACATCCGCATCGACCATGATTTCGCCGCCGTGATCGATGCCTGCGCCGAGCAGACATCCGACCGGCGATCGACCTGGATCAACGGCCGCATCAAGGCGCTCTACAACCAGCTCCACCGGCTAGGCTGCTGCCACACGGTCGAATGCTGGCGCCAGGGCCGGCTCGTCGGGGGCCTCTACGGGGTGAGGCTCGGCGGCGTCTTTTTCGGGGAAAGCATGTTCAGCCGCGCGCGCGACGCGAGCAAGGTGGCGCTCGTGCACCTGGTGGCGCGGCTCAACGCGGGCGGATTCCGGCTCCTCGACACCCAGTTCGTGACGGAGCATCTGAAGCGTTTCGGCGCCGAGGAGCTGCCCAAGGACGCCTATCATCTGCTGCTCGAATCGGCCCTCGAGGTCGAGGCGGATTTCCACGCCTTCGAGCAGGACGACGATCCTTACGCGGTGCTCAGCCGGGCGAGCCAGAGCGGCCAGTGAAGTCGCTCCACCGCTCGTCCCTGCGAACGCGGGAACCCACTGTCTCCGTGGATTCCCGCCTGCGCGGGAATGAGCGGAATTCCCTTCAAAGCGCGATCCGATACATCACCTCGCCGTTCGGCCTCAGTTCGCCCCGCGTCCAGCCCCGCGCGGCGTAGAACCGGTCCGCCGTGGTGCCGGGGTCGGTCGAAAGCCAGACCCGGTCCCAGCCCTGCTCCCTGAGCCAGCCGGTCGCGAGCGAGAGGAGCCGCGTGCCGTATCCCCGGCCCTCGAAGCCCGGCATGGTGAAGAGCCCGAAGATGTGTCCGTCCCGCCGGTCGGCCATGGAGAAGGAAACGATCATGCCATCCTCCGCGATCCATCCTGCGAGGTGGCCTGCATCGAGTTCGGCGGCGATGCTCTCCCCCGTGATGCCGATGGCCGCCATGTCCTCGACACTCATGTGGTTCTCCCGCACCGACGTCCGCAGACGGGTCATGGCGGGGAGATCCGCAGGGCATACGGGGCGATAGTTCGTCGCCACCCTTCAGTCCGTGTCCTGGGGCACGCTCTCGCTGTCGAGATCGACCTCGGGCGGAGCTTCCTCCTTCGGCACGGGCGGCGCGTTCGGATCGCGGCAGCCGGTGAGCCAGACGTCGAAGATCGGGTGCTCCACCGCATTGAGTCCGGGGCTCTCGGCGAACATCCAGCCCGTGAAGATGCGCTTCCTCGTGCCGTCGAGATGCTTCTCGTCCACCTCCACGAAGGCCGTCGTCTTCGGCTGCTCCGTGACGTCGCGCGTGTTGCAGACGCGCGGGCGCACGGCGAGCGCGCCGAACTCGGTCGTCTCATCGACCTTCACCTCGAAGGCGGTGATGCGGCCGGTGATCTTGTCGAGCCCGTTGAAGAGCGCGATCGGGTTCTTGATCGGTTGCGCAAGAGCCGGCGCGCTGAGCAGCAGCAGGACAAGGCCTAAGAACCGCTTCATGCGCGCAGCACCGCCTCGACCCTGAGCCGAACATAATCCGCCGTCCAGTTCCCGCGCGCATCGCGGAGCGCAGGCGCCAGAAGCGCCACCACCTCGGCCAGAACCTCCTCCGAGCGATCACCGAACTCCTCGAAGAAGGATTTCCGGAAGACCCTGAGCCAGGCCTCCATTCCGGTCTTGAGCGGGGTCGGGCGCGCGAAAAGGCCGATCCGGCGGACCATGAAGCCGCCCTGCTCGAGCATGGATGCGTAGACCTCGGCGGAGGGAAAGAACCAGGGCGTGGCGTTCTCCGCATCGGCGCCGAAGCGGCGGGCGACGGCGCGGATGGCGGTGGCGATGGCCGCCACATTGCCGTGGCCGCCGAACTCGGCGACGAACCGGCCACCCGGCTTCAAGGCCCGCGCGACGCTCTCGATCACGCGCTCGGGCCTGGTCATCCAGTGGAGCGCGGCGTTGGAGAAAACGGCATCGAATTCCTTCTCGAAGGTCAGCGCCTCTCCGTCCATCAACCGCGCATCGATGCCCTGCGCCCTGGCGGCCTCGAGCATGTCCCGGCTGCCGTCGACACCGACGACTGTGGCGCCCGCCTCGGCGATGGCCTTGGTCAGAGCGCCGTCGCCGCAGCCGAGGTCGAGAATGCGCTCCCCCGGTTCAGGCGCCAGCCATTCGAGAACGGCGTCCGCCAGATCGGAGACGAAGCGCGCATGCATGCCGTAGCTCTCGGCCGACCAGGTGTCGCGGGGCGCCGGCGTCGAATGCATCACTAGGGTTGCGGCGTGGGTGCCGGCTGCTCCGGAGCAGGAGCCGGCTCCTGCGCATTTGCCGGCGGCTCGGACTCTTTGTTCTCCGAACCCTCGTCCTTCTTGGTGCCGCTCGAGAACATGTACTGGCTGACCAGCGACCAGATGTCGATCGCGCCCTGCGTATAGGCCATCCGCTCGCCGTCCTTGAGCTTCGTCTCGCTGCCGCCGGGCTCGATCGCCACGAAGTTGGAGCCGAGGATGCCCTCGGATGTGATTTTCGCGGTGCTGTCGTCCGGGATCGGAACCTCCGGATTGACGGAGAAGGTGACGACCGCCTGGAAATTCTCAGGGTTCAGGCTCTGATCCGTGACGGTGCCGATCTTGACGCCGGACATGCGCACGTCCGAGCCGATGTTGATGCCGGCCGCGTTCTCGAACTCGGCGCTGAGCTTCACCCCGCCCGATCCCTTGCCGATACCCGACGTGGAATAGGCGAAGCTGAAGAACGCCGCGGCGATGAGGATCACCACGGCTCCCACGACAGTCTCGACGAGATTGGTCTTCATGGAACCCCTCCGATGGGTCGCCTGGCCGCCGCGGCGGGTCCGACAACGGCTCCGGAATAGGAGATCGGCCCCTTCCGCACAAGGCCGCCGGTTGCTCGGGCCCTCTCCGCTAGTGCGGGCGCCAGGCCTCGTAGTCAGGCTCCGCCGCGCTCACGGGCTGCGGCGTGGCGATGGAGCCTGGCGGACGATAGGCGAGCGCCGTGCCGGTCAGGTTCGCGTGGTGCGGCTTCTCCCAATCCCGCGGCCGATAGGCCGACTCGCTCGGCGGGGTTTCGACCCGGTGATGCATCCAGCCGTGCCAGCCCGGCGGAATGGCGGAGGCCTCGGCATATCCCTTGTAGATCACCCAGCGGCGCTCGCGAATCGAATCAGGGATAGCTGACGGAGCGCGGAAATACCGGTTTCCAAGCTCGTCCTCGCCCACGAACTCTCCCTTGCGCCAGGTGAAGAACCGGGTGCCGAGAGTCTGGCCGTTCCACCAGGTGAAGAACTGCAGAAGGAAGTCTTTCAAGGGGTTACCCGAAGCTCCGTTGGCGCATGGACGGGCGGACTATGGCCCAGCGGCAAAAGGACTGTCCAGTGAGAGAACTGTCGCTCCCCGGACCGCGAAAGAATCCTGTGCATGGCAGCGTGGAAAAATCTATCGGACAGAGGCCCGCCGTTAACGATTGTGGCATTCGACAACGGATCGATGAAGGCTCCGCGACAGCCGCAAGATTGCTTGCGTCCGGGCCTCGAATCGGCCGACTGTCGGAGTTGTCCACAGCCTGTCAACAGCCTTCATCAACATCTTGTGGCAATCCCTCGTTAACACACTAGCTGTTGACGCCCTGACCAAACTCCCCTAAATTTTTACCCATGGCTGCGGGGGGCGATGAGTGCCTGAGGCAGGCGCCATCAACACAGCGGTCCGAAGTACCAAAAAATCAGTATGTACGAGGGAAAGTTCAATCTTTCCCGGGGGATAGGTGTCGCAGCAAGCAGGTTTCGGCCTGCGGGCGGGTTGGTTTTGCGCGGCAACGCGCGGGGAAATTTGTTTGGCGCCGGCCTTTGCCGGCAGAGGCGGAGAGGGACAAGACATGCGCATCGCGCGCCGTTACACGACTGCCGGCAAAAACCCGTTCGAGGGCATCGAATTCCGCCTGACCACGAGCGAGATCCGCAATCCGGACGGATCGGTCGTGTTCCGCGCCGCCAACATCGAGGTGCCGGCCGCCTGGAGCCAGGTCGCCTCCGACGTGCTGGCGCAGAAGTATTTCCGCAAGGCGGGCGTGCCGGCACGGCTGAGGCGGATCGAGGAGAACTCCGTCCCCTCGTGGCTCTGGCGGTCGGTGCCGGACGAGGCCGCGCTTTCCTTCCTGCCCCCGTCCGAGCATTTCATCTCGGAAATTTCCGCCAAGCAGGTGTTCCACCGCCTCGCCGGCACCTGGACCTACTGGGGCTGGAAGGGCGGATACTTCACGACTGAGGAAGACGCGCTCGCCTTCCATGACGAGCTCTGCCACATGCTCGCGACCCAGAAGGCCGCGCCCAACAGCCCGCAGTGGTTCAACACCGGCCTTCACTGGGCCTATGGCATCGACGGTCCCGGCCAGGGCCACTCCTATGTGGACTTCCAGACGGGCGAGTTGAAGTTCTCCGACTCGGCCTACGAGCGGCCGCAGCCGCACGCCTGCTTCATCCAGGCGATCGAGGACGACCTCGTGAACGAGGGCGGCATCATGGACCTGTGGGTCCGGGAAGCCCGCCTCTTCAAATACGGCTCCGGCACCGGCTCCAACTTCTCCAGGCTGCGCGCAGAGAACGAGCCCCTTTCGGGCGGCGGCAAGTCCTCCGGGCTCATGAGCTTCCTCAAGATCGGCGATCGGGCGGCGGGCGCCATCAAGTCCGGCGGCACGACCCGCCGCGCGGCGAAAATGGTGGTGGTCGACGTCGATCATCCCGACATCGAGGCCTTTGTCGATTGGAAGGTGCGCGAGGAGGAGAAGGTGGCGAGCCTCGTCACCGGCTCCAAGGTCGTGCGCCAGCACCTCAAGGCCATCTTCAAGGCCTGCGTGAACTGCCAGGCCCCCGGCAATGACTGCTTCGAGATCGAGAAGAACCCCGCGCTCAAGCGCGCCGTGAAGGAAGCCCGCAGGAGCTTCGTGCCGGACAACTACATCAAGCGCGTGGTGCAGTTCGCGCGCCAGGGCTACACCGACATCGAGTTCCAGACCTACGACACCGACTGGGATGGCGAAGGCTACCGCACCGTCTCGGGCCAGAATTCCAACAACTCCGTGCGGGTGACGGATGAGTTCCTGAAGGCGGTCGCGGAGGACGGCGATTGGGCCTTGAATTGGCGCATGCGCGAGGGCGTGGCGAAGACGCTCAAGGCGCGGGCGCTCTGGGACAAGATCGGCTATGCGGCCTGGGCGTCGGCCGACCCCGGCATCCAGTTCCACACCACCATCAACGACTGGCACACCTGCCCGGCCTCGGGCCCGATCCGCGCGTCGAACCCGTGCTCGGAGTACATGTTCCTCGACGACACGGCCTGCAACCTCGCCTCGCTGAACCTGCTCCAGTTCCTCGACAAGGCTACCAGCCGCATCGACATCGAGGCCTATGAGCATGCCGTGCGGCTCTGGACGGTCGTGCTCGAGATCTCGGTGCTCATGGCGCAGTTCCCCTCGCGCCGCATTGCCGTGCTCAGCCACCAGTTCCGCACCCTCGGGCTCGGCTTCGCCAATATCGGCGGGCTGCTGATGACGCTCGGCATCCCCTATGACAGCGCGGAGGGCCGCTCGATCTGCGGCGCGCTGTCGGCCGTCATGACGGGCGTCGCCTACGCCACCTCCGCCGAGATGGCCTCCGAGCTCGGCGCCTTCGAGGGCTTTGCCGAGAACCGCGAGCGCATGCTGGCGGTCATGAGCAACCACTGGCGGGCCGCGCAGGGCGCCCGCGACGGCTATGAGGGCCTATCCACCCTGCCCGTCCCGCTCGACCATGCGAGCTGCCCCGATCAGCGGCTGATCGAGCATGCCGAGGCCGCCTGGGATCTCGCGGTCAAGCTCGGCGAGGTGCACGGCTACCGCAACGCGCAGACCACCGTCATCGCGCCGACCGGCACGATCGGCCTCGTCATGGACTGCGACACGAC
>JBFXDI010000134.1:0-10654 GCA_050181295.1 Parvibaculaceae bacterium
AGGTCTGCCATGGCGTCGAGCCGAGCGTGCGGGCGACTTCGAGATGCGCGACCGACTGGCGGAGGAAGCTCGCCCGCGCCGTCAGGTAGACGTAAGGATAGAGCACCAGCGACATGACGAGGATGGCCCCGCCGAGCGAGCGGATCTCCGGGAACCAGTAGTCGGCGGGGGTGCGCCAGCCGAAACTATCCCGGAACGCCTCCTGCACCGGGCCCGCATAGGTGAAGAGCTCCACGAAGGTGTAGGCGATGATGTAGGTCGGCATGGCGAGCGGCAGGAGCAGCGCCCATTGCAGCATGGCGCGACCGGGAAAGCGCGTCATGGTGACGAGCCAGGCGGTGCCGGTGCCGATCAGGAAGGAGAGGAAGCCGACGCCGCCCATGAGGAGGAGCGTGCGCCACACATAGCCCGGCAGGACCGTGGTGATGAGATGCGGCCAGACGTTCTCGGCCGATCTGGTCGAGAGCACGGCGACCGACGCCAGCGGCAGGAGCAGCACGAGGCTCAGCGCCAGGGCGCCGAGCTTCCAGCCGGTTTCTCCGGAAACAAGCCTCGGACGGCGAACGCGCGCTGGGGAAGCGTCCTCGCGCGCGCCCGCCGTCAAGACGTCAGCGGCCCTTCGCCAGGAGGTCGCGGATCTCGGTCAGGAGCACCTCGGATTTCGCCGGCGCGGCCGGCGCCTCCTTCTTGCGGCGCGAGAGCGTGTTGAAGCCCTTCACCAGGAGGAAGACCGCGAAGGCGACGATGGCGAACTTGATCACCGCGTTGATGAAGAGACCGAGGTTCCAGGTGACGGCCCCTGCCTCCTTGGCCTGCTGGATGGTGTTGTAGGTCCCGTCGCCTTTCAGCACCACGAAGAGCTGGGAGAAGTCCACATTGCCGAGCAGGAGGCCGATGGGCGGCATGATGATGTCGTCCACGAGCGAGGACACGATGGCCCCGAAGGCTGCGCCGATGATGATGCCGACCGCCAGGTCAAGCACGTGGCCTCTGAGCGCGAACTCTTTGAATTCCTTAAGCATTTGGACCCCTCCAAGGTGCTTCACGATGCCGCTCGAGGTCAGGGCTCGGGCGGCATCTCAAGCATTAGACGAATTCGGTCGCTGCACAAGGATGCTTGGGGGCCGTCTTCGCCGTTCCGGACCTGCGTGGCCCTTCTGCTATAGTGGCGGGGATGGGGTGTTGAACCGATGCTGACGGCCTGGTCCGCGGTCCTCGTCGCGCTTCTCTATGTCGGCGCGCTGTTCCTGATCGCGAGCTTTGGCGACCGGGCCGAGCGGCAGCGCCCGCGCGGCACGCCCCGCCCCTTCATCTACGCCCTTTCCCTTGGCGTCTACTGCACGTCCTGGACCTATTTCGGCAGCGTGGGGCTCGCCGCCACCACGGGCTTCGACTTCCTGCCGATCTATATCGGGCCCATCCTCATGCTGGCGCTCGGGTGGCCGCTGCTCAGGGTCATCGTGGAGGTCTCGAAGCGGCAGAACATCACCTCGATCGCCGATTTCATCTCGGCCCGCTACGGCAAGAACCAGATGCTCGGCGCGCTGGTGGCGGTGATCGCCGTCATCGGCATCATCCCCTATATCTCGCTGCAGCTGAAGGCGGTGTCCTTCTCGCTCACCACCGTCCTTCCGGCCGCCGGAGCGCTGCCGTCGCTCATCCACTTCGAGGCCGCCGACGACCTCGCCCTCATCGTCACCGCCGCCATGGCCTGCTTCGCCATGCTGTTCGGCACGCGCCACATCGACACGACCGAGCATCAGGCTGGCCTGATCCTCGCCATCGCGGTGGAATCGATCGTGAAGCTCGCGGCCTTTCTCGTGGTCGGCGCCTTCGTCACCTTCTGGCTCATGGGCGGCATCGGCTCGCTCTACGATCAGGCGGCGGCCCGGCCCGGGGCTCTCGAACTCTTCTCGCGCGGCTTCGAGGGCGGACGCTGGCTCACCATGACCCTTCTGGCGTTCTTCGCCATCCTGCTCCTGCCGCGCCAGTTCCATGTCACGGTGGTGGAGAACTCGAGCCTCGGCGACGTCAGGCGCGCCGCCTGGATCTTTCCGCTCTACCTCGTCGCCATCAACATCTTCGTCGTGCCCGTCGCCATCGCGGGACTGCTCCTTCTTCCCGCCGGCACCGACGCCGACACCTATGTGCTGGCGCTCCCCGTCGCGACCGGACATCCTGTCCTTGCCATGATCGCCTTCATCGGCGGGCTGTCGGCTGCGACCGCCATGGTGATCATGGAGTCGATCGCGCTCTCCATCATGGTCTGCAACAATCTCGTGGTGCCCATCCTCGTGCGCCACCGGCTGGCGGGCGCGGCGCAGGGCGACATGGGAAGCGCGCTCCTCTTCATCCGGCGCATCGCGATCGCCGTGGTGCTGGCGCTCGCCTACGGCTACTACCAGATGACCGGATCGAGCGCCGCGCTGGCGCAGACCGGGCTTCTCTCGTTCGCGGCCGTGGCGCAGTTCGCGCCGGCCTTCTTCGGCGGCCTCATCTGGCGGCGGGGCACCGCCAGGGGTGCCATGGCGGGCATCCTCGCCGGCTTCGCCGTGTGGCTCTATACGCTCCTCATTCCTTCCTTCGTCGATGCCGGCTGGTTTTCCCCGGCGCTTCTTTCCGAGGGACCGTTCGGCATCGGGCTCCTCAGGCCCCGCATGCTCTTCAACATGGCCTTCGATCCCTTGACACACGGCGTTATCTGGAGTCTGGCCGCCAATGTCTGCGCCTATGTGGCAGTGTCCTTGCTGCGCGATCCCTCGCCGATCGAGCGGCTGCAGGCCAACGCCTTCGTGAAGCCCGACCTTCCGGCGCCCGTCTCCGGATTCCGTAACTGGCGCACGGCCGTCACCATGGGAGAGCTCGAGGCGACCGTTGCCCGCTATATCGGGCTCGAACGCGCACAGGCCGCCTTTGCCGAGTTCGCCGTCACCCGCAAGGGCGATCTCGATCCCGCCGTTGAGGCCGATATCCGCGCGCTCCGCTTCGCCGAGCATCTGGTGGCGAGCGCGGTCGGCGTCGCCTCCGCCAGGCTCGTTCTGGGCCTCCTTCTCGAGCGTCATGCCAAGGCGTCCCGCGATGCCGTGCGGCTCCTCGACGATGCGAGCGAGGCCATCCAGCACAGTCGCGACGTGCTGCAGTCGGCCATCGACCATATGCGGCAGGGCGTGGCCGTCTTCGACCGCCAGCTGCATCTCGTCTCCTGGAACGGCCAGCTCGGCGAGCTGCTTGGCCTGCCTCCCGATCTCGTGCGCATCGGGGCGCCGCTCGACGCCATCGTCCTCGCCCTGGCGCGCCGGGCTGGTCACAGCGGCCAGGAGGCCGACCGCAATCTGGTCGAGACGGTGCGGAGGTTGGCCACGGGCTTCGAGCCCTACGAGGAGCGCATCGCCGAGACCGGCAAGGTGCTGCAGGTCCGCTCCAGCCGCATGCCGGACGGCGGCATCGTCGCGACCTTCACGGACATCACCGAGAAGGTGGAGGCGGCGGAGGCGCTGATGCGCGCCAACACCTCGCTCGAGCGGCGCGTGGAGGAGCGCACGGCCGAGCTCGTCAAGCTCAACAGCGCGCTCGCCCATGCCAAGGCCGAGGCCGAGGCCGCGAATCTCGGCAAGACCCGCTTCATCGCGGCCGCCAGCCACGACATCCTGCAGCCCCTGAACGCCGCCCGCCTCTTCACCTCGAGCCTGGTCGAGCGGGAGGCGGGCTCGGACCGCAACGAGCTCGTCCGCCATCTCGATTCATCGCTCGAGGCGGTGGAGGAGATCCTCTCCGCGCTGCTCGATATCTCGCGCCTCGATGCCGGCGCGCTGAGGCCCGAGCTCGGCGTCTTTCGCATCGACGACATCCTGAATGCGCTGGCGGTCGAGTTTGCGCCGGCGGCGCGCGAGAAGGGGATCGAGCTGAGGCTCGTCCCCTGCGGCCTGGCGGTGCGCTCCGACCGCAAGCTCCTGCGCCGCGTGCTCCAGAACCTCGTTTCCAACGCGGTCAAGTACACGGCGAGCGGCAAGGTGCTCATGGGATGCCGGCGGCGCGGCAGCAGGCTCAGGATCGAGGTGCGCGACACGGGCGTCGGCATTCCGCGCTCGAAGCTCAAGACGGTGTTCCGGGAATTCGAGCGGCTGGGCCAGGAGGCCGTGCCGCAGCCCGGCCTGGGCCTCGGGCTTGCGATCGTGGAGCGGATCGTCCGGGTGCTCGACCACGGCATCGACGTCGCGTCCGAGCCCGGACGGGGTTCCGCCTTCTCCATCTCCGTGCCGGTCGCGGCGCTGATGCCAGGTTCTACAGCGGCCTCTCCTGCGGCGCGGCCACGGGCGGGGGACCTTGCCGGCCGCACGGTGCTGGTCATCGACAACGAACCTGCCATTCTCGACGGCATGCGGACGCTGATGTCGGGATGGGGCATCACGGTGCTCACGGCAGCCGGCGGGGACGAGGCCCTGGCGCGCCTGCGCGAGAGCGCCGATCCGGTGGACGTGGTGCTCGCCGACTATCATCTCTCGGGCGAGAACGGGCTTCAGGTGATCGGGCGTCTCGGGCGGGAGGATGGCCGCTCCGTTCCTTCCGTGCTCATCACCGCGGACCGCACGCAGGCGGTGCGGAAGGCGGCCGTCGAGGCAGGCGTCCTCTACCTTCGCAAGCCCGTGAAGCCTGCGAGCCTGCGGGCGCTCCTCGCGCAGCTTGCGGTGAGGGCGGAAGCGGCCGAGTGATCAGTTCGGCAGTGCCGCCTGCATGTCGCCGTCGAGCTTTCCCGCCGCGATGACGGCCTGCGTGCGGCTGTCGACATTGAGCTTCTGCAGGATGGCCGAGACATGCGCCTTCACCGTCGCCTCCGAGACCGAGAGGCTGAAGGCGATCTGCTTGTTGAGCATGCCTTCGCGCAGCAGCATGAGCACCCGCATCTGCTGCGGCGTGAGGGTCATGAGGCGCCGCGCCAGGTCTTCCGTTTCCCCGTCATGCCCCTCCTCGAGGTCGAGGTCCGGAGGCATCCAGACGCGCCCCTCCAGCATCGCCTCGAGGGCTTCCCGCATCCCCCCTGCCGGGCTCGACTTCGGAACGAAGCCGGAGGCGCCGAGCGCCAAAGCCCTCCGCATGACGGCCGGGTCGTCGTTGGCGGATACGATGGCGACGGGAACGTTCGGGAACTGCGCCCTGAGGAACACAAGTCCCGAAAGCCCCTGCGCGCCGGGCATCTTGAGGTCGAGCAGCACGAGGTCGAAATCCTCACCCGATTCGAGCTCGGTGACCACCTGATCGAAGGACCCCGCCATGCGGATCCCGCTGTCCGGGAGGAAGCCCTGCAGCGTCTGCTTCAGGGCCTCGCGGAAGAGGGGATGGTCGTCGGCGACGATGAAACGGCGTCTGGACATTCCCCCTCAGGCCTCGTTTCCGGAACGCGTGGGCTGTTCCGGTTTCGGTCCGGCGACCGGGAAAGCCTAGAGCAAGACCGCGCCCCGGCTCAAGCTTCGAAGCTGCCGCTGAAATGGAGCTCGATCTCGCGCCGGTACGCCTGGTTACGATGCTCCACGACATAGACCGCCTGCCATGTGCCGAGCCTCAGCCGACCGTCCCTCACGGGGATGGCAAGGTTAGTGGCGGTGAGCGTTGACTTGATATGGGCCGGCATGTCGTCGCTGCCCTCGAGCGAATGCCGGTAGCTTTCGGAGGCAGGCGCGAGCCTTGCCAGTGCGTCCTTGAGGTCGCGCTGCACGTCCGGATCGGCGTTTTCCTGGATGAGGAGCGAAGCGGAGGTATGGCGGATGAAGAGGGTGAGCAGGCCGTCGGCGGCGCCGCGCTCGGCGAGCCAGCGGGCGAGCGGCTGGGTGATGTCGTGGAAGCCGCGGGGCCTTGTGGAGACCGCGAGGCTTCCCATGGCCTGCGCGAGAGGGTGCTCGAAGCGTTGATCCATGGCCATCCAAACCTTCAAGATTCGGTCACCGTTCCGCCCATCTGGCGCCGATGTCGAAGCCCAGTTTCACAACTTCCGGCGAGCGGCAGGGCAGCCCCCGTCCATCCCGCTCGAAGCCGGAACACCATCGGCCACACCGGCCCACCGGTCGGCTCGCGCGGCTCTTGTCGCCGTCCCGAGCTTGCGCGCGCCTAAGGCCCGTCTGTCTCCGCAAGGAGGCAGGCGGGCCGCCTTTTCAGGACCGCGTCACGTTTCCTGGCCGGAAGGGTCCAGCCCCCGCGCGAACTCGATCAGCCGCTTCATCATGCGCTCGAAGAAGCCCATGACGCGGTCGAGGTCGGCATCGCTCGGCAGCTCGACGCCGCGCTTGCTCTCGAGCTCGCTCACGCGCTTCTTGAGCGCCGCGTTGTCGTTCTCGAGCTTGGCGATCTCTTGCTGCAGCACCTGGCGGTCGTCCGCCACGCTCTCGCAGATCCATTGCGTGGTGCGCGGAAGGCAGTGCGACACCGCGCCGGTCCTCGTGTCGAGCCGGATGAACCCATCCTTGACGTCCTTCAGCACATAACGGCCGGCCTCCTCGGCGGCGGCCGCCGGCAGGGCGAGCGCCGCGGCAAGGCCGAGGGCAGGGATGATGAGCTTCATGCGCGCCTCCAGGGTGCGTGTGTCCCCGCCCAATATAGGCTGTGGACGCCCAAAGATCAGTCCCGAACCGCGAGGGGCTCGCTCAGACGTCGAGATTGGCGACCGAGAGCGCGTTCTCGCGGATGAAGTCACGCCTGGGCTCGACCACGTCGCCCATGAGCTTGGCGAAGAGATCGTTGGCCTCGTCGAGCTCGCGCACCTGCACCTTGAGGAGCGAGCGCACGCCCGAATCGAGCGTCGTCTCCCAGAGCTGCTCGGGGTTCATTTCGCCGAGCCCCTTGTAGCGCTGCATGGTGAGGCCCTTGCGCCCGGCGGCGAAGATCGCCTCCAGCAGCGCCAGGGGACCCCGGACGGCCGTCTCGGAATCCTTCCGCCGGAGCTTCGCCGCCCGGCCGTAGATCTCCTGCAGGTGGGCGGCCTTGCGGTCGAGGCGTAGCGCGTCGGAGGAGGAGATGAGCTTGGCGTCGATGATGTGCGCCTCCCTGACGCCCCTGACCTCGCGGGTGAACATGAGGCCACCGTCTTCCAGCGGCTCGCCCTTCCAGCCGCGCTCCGTCTCCTCCGAAAGGAGGTCGAGCCGGCGCGCGATATAGGCGGCGGCACCCTCAGCCTTGGCGCGATCCGAGAGCAGCTCCGGGTTGAGCGCCCCTGCGATCGCCGCCTGCTCGATCACGAAGCGCGGATAGCGCGAATGCAGCGCGTCGATGGCGGAGCGCACGGACTGCGCCTCGCGCACGATGCCCTGAAGGTCGGCGCCCGCGCGCTCCTCGCCGCTGGCGAGCACGAGCACCGCCTCTTCGAGGCCCGCCGCCATGAGATAGGCCTCGAGCGCCGGGTCGTCCTTCAGATACTGCTCGGAGGAGCCGCGCTTCACCTTGTAGAGCGGCGGCTGGGCGATATAGAGGTGCCCGCGCTCGATCAGCTCCGGCATCTGGCGGTAGAAGAAGGTGAGGAGCAGCGTGCGGATATGGGCGCCGTCCACATCGGCGTCCGTCATCACGATGATCTTGTGGTAGCGGAGTTTTCCGACGTCGAAATCGTCGCGCCCTATGCCGGTGCCGAGCGCCGTAATGAGGGTGCCGATCTCGGCCGAGGACAGCATCTTGTCGAAGCGCGCGCGCTCCACATTGAGGATCTTTCCCCTGAGCGGCAGCACCGCCTGGTTCTCCCGGTTCCGCGCCTGCTTGGCCGATCCGCCGGCCGAGTCGCCCTCGACGATGAAGAGCTCGGACTTCGCCGGGTCGCGCTCCTGGCAGTCGGCGAGCTTGCCGGGGAGCGAGGCGACGTCGAGCGCGCCCTTCCGCCGCGTGAGCTCGCGCGCCTTGCGCGCCGCCTCGCGCGCAGCGGCCGCCTCGACCACCTTGCCGACGATGAGCCTCGCTTCGGAAGGATGTTCCTCGAACCAGGCGCCGAGCGCCTCGCCGATGATGCCCTCGACCACCGGGCGGACCTCGGAGGAGACGAGCTTGTCCTTGGTCTGGGAGGAGAACTTGGGATCGGGCACCTTGACCGAGAGCACCGCCGTCAGGCCCTCGCGGGCGTCATCGCCCGTCAGCGCCACCTTCTCCTTCTTGGCGATGCCGGATTCGTTGGCATAGGCGTTGACGATGCGCGTCAGCGCGCCGCGAAAGCCCGCCAGATGCGTGCCGCCGTCGCGCTGCGGGATGTTGTTGGTGAAGCACAGCACCGTCTCGTGATAGCTGTCGTTCCACCAGAGGGCGCATTCGACCGAGATGCCGTCCCGCTCCGCTTCCATGGTCACGGGCTCGGGCAGGAGCGACGTCTTGGCGCGGTCGAGATAGGTGACGAAGGCGCGGATGCCGCCGTCATAGTGCAGCTCCACCGTCTTCGGCTCGATGCCGCGCTGGTCGATGAGCACGATCCGCACGCCCGAGTTCAGGAAGGCGAGCTCCCGAAGGCGGTGCTCGATGGTCGAGAAATCGAAGTCGATCTTGGAGAAGACCTCGGGGCTCGGCAGGAAGGTGACCTCGGTGCCCTTGCGCTCTTCCGCCGGCCCCGTCACCGCGAGAGGCGCCGTCGGCTTGCCGTCCTCGAACCGCATGCCGAATTCCTGGCCGCCGCGCCAGATGCGCAGTTTCAGCACCGAGGAAAGCGCGTTCACCACCGAGACGCCGACGCCGTGCAGGCCGCCCGAGACCTTGTAGGAATTCTGGTCGAATTTTCCGCCCGCATGCAGCTGGGTCATGATGACCTCGGCGGCCGACACGCCCTCGCTCGGGTGGATGTCAGTCGGGATGCCACGCCCGTTGTCGCAGATGGTGGCCGAGCCGTCGGCGTTGAGGGTCACTTCCACGCGGTCGCAATGGCCGGCCAGCGCCTCGTCGATGGCGTTGTCCACGACCTCGTAGATCATGTGGTGCAGGCCCGAGCCGTCGTCGGTGTCGCCGATATACATGCCCGGCCGCTTGCGCACGGCATCGAGGCCCTTCAGCACCTTGATGGATTCGGCGCCGTAGCTGTCGTCGCCCATGCTGTTCTCGTCGTTCATCCGCTCTCCTGGGCCTTCATGCCTCTTGCCGCGCCACCACGCCCTCGTCCAGGCGCCAGAACTCCGCCTTGCCCTGAAGCGGCCGGAACATGGCGGCGTCGGTTCCGGTCATCCACGCCTGGCAGCCGAGCTCGCCCACGGCGGCGAAAAGTCCGGCCCGATGCTCCTCGTCCAGATGCGCCGCCACCTCGTCGAGCAGCAGCAGCGGCGCCCATCCTTCGAACTCGCTCCTTACGGCGCGGGCATGCGCCAGAACGATGCCGACGAGAAGCGCCTTCTGCTCGCCCGTGGAGCAGAAGCGCGCCTCCGCGCCCTTGGGCCCGTGGACCGTGACCAGATCGCTCCGGTGGGGTCCGGCGGTGGTGCGTCCGGCCTGCTGATCGATACCCCGCGACTCACGCAATCTTCTACGATATTCGTCTTCGACCTGCACGGCCGGAGCCTCCGAAAGGCGCATTTCGAGGTCGCCTTCGATCCGGATTTCCGCCCAGGGAAAGGCATTTCCTTGCGCGCGCGCCTGGGCCTCGCCCAGGAAGGCCGAAAGGGCCGAGACGGCGGCCAGCCGGGCGGCCGCCACCGCCACGCCCGATTCTGCCGCCTGCTGCTCGATCCCATCCAGCCATGCCGCCTCCGGCCGCCGCTCGGTGAGGAGCCGGTTGCGCTCCTTCAGCGCCTTTTCGAAGGCGAGGATGCGGCTTCCGTGCTCCGGGTCGAAGGCCATGACCAGCCGGTCGAGGAAGCGCCGGCGGTCGGCGGCCGGTCCCGTGAACAGGCGGTCCATGGCGGGGGTGAGCCAGAGCGCCCGCACATGCTGTCCGAGCGCGCCGGAGCCCTTCTGGGGCAGGCCCTCGATGCGCACCGTGCGCCCGGAGGCGGTGCCGGGTCCGGGCAGGCCCTCGGGCTCCCGCCGCCACCCCGTTCCGAGCTGCACCGCGCCGATCGGCCCCTCGACGTCGCCCGCCACGGCCCAGGTCGCCCCGTTGCCGCGCCGGGCGAGGTCCTCGAACGCCACGCCCCGCAGGCCGCGGCCAGGGGCGAGCAGCGAGATGGCCTCGAGCAGATTGGTCTTTCCGGCTCCGTTCGGTCCGCACAGCACCACGGGCATGCCATCCGCCTCCACGCGCAACCTTGCGTAGTTGCGGAAGTCGGTGAGGGTGAGCCGGCGAAGCTTCAGCGCCTTGGTGTCGCAGACGGGCATTTCAGGGACGGAAAAGGGCTTGTTCCCCGGCCGATTCGGCCGCTTGGAGTGCTGTCCCTATGTAGGCGTCTTGCGGCCGAAAACCAAGGCTTTGCTAAACCCTGAGCGGCATGAGCACGTAAAGCGCGCTTTCGTCCGAGGGATCCCTGACGATGGCCGGGGAACCGGCGTCCGCGAGCTCGAAGGAGGCTGTTTCTCCCTTGAGCTGTCCCGCGATGTCAAGGAGGTAGCGGGAGTTGAATCCGATATCCAGAGGATCGGCGGAATAGCTGACGGAAAGCTCCTCCTCCGCCGAGCCCGAATCCGGATTGTTGACCGAGAGCACGACCTTGTCGCCCGCGAGGTTGAGCTTCATCGCCCGGCCCTTCTCGCTCGAAATCGTCGAGACGCGGTCGAC
>JBFXDI010000135.1:0-10593 GCA_050181295.1 Parvibaculaceae bacterium
CGTCGTCGCACCCCTCCCCCTCGGGGGGAGGGGCCGGGGGTGGGGTAGCGTCAGGCTTGACGTTGCTAGCCATTGCCCCGGCTCGCGCCGTCATGGGTGGCGTCGCCCGTATTCGGATAGGCCACCACGAAGTCGTTGCCCGGCATGTGCGGGAAGCCCCGGAAGTTGACGGCGTTGGCGAACTTCTGCCGACAGGTCGAAAACTGCTTGTCGCAGCCGGCCGTCGCCACGAAACCGTCGCCCGGCGACACCGGCGAGGCGGTCGCCTCCCAGAGCTCGATCACCACGCCGTCTCCCAGGAGCCGGTGCGCCTTGACCTCGCCCGACCGGCCGGCATTCAAGCCCGCCGTCCAGGCGAGCCGCCCGCGCCCGAACCATCCGTCGGCGAAGGCGTCGAGCCCCGAGACCCGGAAGCGCCGGTTCTCCTCCGCCGTCACGACGGCCCCTGAGCCGCGGAGCGCCGGGGCCTCCAGATCCACGCCGCAACGCTGATCGCCGAGCGTCGCGTCGCAGCCGAAGCGGAAGAGCCTGCCCATGGGCTGGCCCAGCCGGTGGGCGAGTCCCCGCATCTCGGCTGAAAACCCCGCGCCGCCCCGCGTCACCTCGCCGAGGCTTCCCTTCCGCAGCAGCACGCGCTCCTCCGGCGCCTGCCAGTTGACGGCGAAGATCTCGATCCCGGCGCCGTCGAAGCGGCCGGCCAGTAGGTCCGCCTCGCCGATCCGGGCCGAGGCGAGGGCGCCCGCCACCTCCAGATTGTCCACCGAGAGCCCGAGTGAGGACTGCACTTCGCTTCCCGTGAAGCCCGACGCCGCCTCGTAGGTCACGTCGCCGAAGGCCAGGTCCCGGTCGTGGTCCGTGAAGCCCAGGACGTCGCCGCCGCGGGTCTCGAGTCTCCAGCACCAGCAGACGGTCGTGACGCCCGACGCCAGATGCGCCGCGAAGGCGGAAGGAATGTCGCGCATGATCTGATCCTGGGGCGAATGGGGAATTGCGAATGGCCGATGGCTTTTTTCTACTCGCTACTCCCTATTCGCCACTCGCCATTTCCTACTCCCTCACCTCGACCAGCGCGATGTCGGGGATCTCGCCCGCCTCGAACGCCTTGAGGTTGATGGTGAGGGAATCCGTATCGAAGCGCACCGGAACGTCGAACGCGAAGCCCGCCGTCACGGCCTCGTCCGTACCCGGAACGCTTCCGGAGGAGAAAGTGACCATCCCGGTCGCGGGATCGACGGCGAAGTCGCTGCCCTCCGCTTTCTCGACGCCCGCCACCGCCACCCTGACAGTGCCGGGCACGGCCCGCGTCACGGCGCGCACATATTTCGTCACGCCCGAGCCGTAGTGCTTCACGAGCTGGAACGCCGCCCTCTCGCCGTCGCCCGCGCCCAACACCTGGTCGAGGGGCGTCGGCGTCTGGAGCGGCGGGCAGGAGCGGAAGTCGGCATGGTCCTTCCAGCGGAAAGCGTGCAGCCGGCCGCGCCGCTCCTCGAAGAAGGCGATGACGGCGTGCAGCTCGTCGAGCGTGCGGATGCCGTAGCCCGCATTGTAGCGGCGCCTCGAATGCGCCCAACGGGTGTTGCGCTCCTCCGCGCCCGATCCCAGCACCACGATCTCGGTGCGCCGCTCGGGGCCGCCGGTCGCGCCCCGCGCAATCGCGGTCGGAAACCGCACGTCATGGAAAGCTGCGGTCATGTTTCCTCCGCTCATTCCCGCGCAGGCGGAAATCCAGCGACGTGTGGCTCTGGGCCCCTGCCTTCGCGGGGACGAGCGGACAAGGTGTCGTCACAGATTCCTCTGCCCACGCTCCAGCGCGCGCAGCATCATGGCCGCGACCTGCGACTGCGATGCGCGGAAGCCCTCGATGTCGGGGGTCGTGATGTTGACGACGACCTGCGTGCCACCGCCCGCGGCGCGCACGCCGAGCCGTCCGTCGGACCCACGCGCCAGGGGCAGGATCGCCTCCGCCCCCGCCTCGCCCGCGAGCCCCAGGCCGCCGCGCAACGGAAACGCCACCGGCCCGCCGATGACGCCGCCCTTGGCGAAGGGCGTGACCGGCGCCGAGCCGCCCGAAAAATTTCCGAACATGCCTCCGATCGCCTGCCCAAGCGACCTCAGCGCCGAGGAGAGCGCCTGGCGCGACAGCGACAGCACCAGCGACTTCAACACGTCAGAGAGTTTGCGTCCGCCGCTTGCCGCGCTCGCGAAGGCGCGCGTCAGCGTGGCGCCGAAGCCGGCGCTCAGGCGCGTGAGCTCCGAGAGCTCGGCCCTCAAGGCCGATGCGTCGAAGGTCGGCGGCTCGAACGTCTCGGCCATGTCATGCTCCCTCGTCCGGATAGGCGCGCATCAGCACCTCGAAATCCGCCCGCGCGAACGGCGCCGACGGCGCTTTGCCAAAAATCCCTTCGAGCGCCGCCTGGAGCTCGACCGGCGTCATGCCCCAGAAATCTCCAGGCTTGAGCGCCAGCGCGCCGAGCCCCAGAACCATCAGGCGCCGCCAGTCGATCCGGCCGGCGGCGCCTGCCGGTTTCCCGGTGGTTCCTCCTCGCCTCCGAAGGTCGCCTTCAGCAGCGCGCCGACAACGTGAAGGGCGCCCACCGCCCCACCCTCGATCGGCAGCGCCGCCACCTCCGCATCGGTCACGGCATTGCCGCCGCCCCGAAGCCCCGCGCCGAGGATGCGGATGGCATCCCCGGCTGAGAGCCTGCCCGCCTCGAAGCGCTCCGCGAGCGCCAGGATGTCCGGCGCGCCGAGCGCGCTTTCGAGCTCGGCAATGGCGCCCAGCGTCAGGCAGAGCGTGTAGCTTTTGCCCCCGAGCCGCGCCTCCACCTCGCCGCGCATGCGGTTGGGCATTTCTGGACCTCTTGCATGGACTTGCGTTTCTCCGGCATGCCAGCGAAAGCTGGCATCCCCTGGTGAGTTGACACGAGCGGAAGCGCTTCAGGGGATTCCGGCTTTCGCCGGAATGACGATTTCGTTTCCTCGCTCACCCCGCCGCGAAGGCGAGCGCGCCCGCCGATTCGAGCGCCAGCTCGAAGGTCACCTCGCCGTCGTGCCGGCCGGCATATTCGAGCGCCGTCACCTGGAACGGGCCCTCCACGGTGCCGAAGTCCGGGATGACCACCTGCCAGTCGCGGATGGTGCCCGCGAAGACGTAGCCGCGCACGGTCGCGTCCGATGCCGCATCGCGGAAGATCCCGGTGCTGCGGATGCCCGCCGACTTCACCCCCGCGCCCTCCAGGAGCTCGCGCCAGTGCCCGGCCGATTCCTGATGCGTCACGTCCACGCTCTCGGCGTTGAAGGCGAGCGTGTGGGTGCGAAGCCCTGCCACCGTCTGGAACGCGCCCTCGCCGTCGGCGTCGACCTTCAAAAGCAGGTCGCGGCCCTTCTGTGCGGTCATGTCTGATCTCCGTCCGTGTGAGCGAATAGCGAATGGGGAGTGGCGAATGGTGAACCGCTACTCGCTACTCGCTACTCCCCATTCGCCATTCGCTACTCGCCTTCCTTCTCCGTCACCGCCCGCAGCCGGACGATGCCCTCATAGGCGTCCCCGCCGGCGCTCCGCTGCACCGTCCAGAACACGACGGAGAGGTTCACGAGCCGATGCTCCTCGAGGACGAGCGGCGCGCCGTCGAGCACCCGGTCGATCTCGTCGATCAGGATCTGCGCCTGCCGGCGTCCCTCGGCGGCGGACCAGGCGCGCACCGTCATCCGGTGCTCGTGGCCGCGCGAGCTTTGCGTGCTCCAGTCGCGCGTCTCGATGTCGCCGACCGTCAGATAGGGCTTTCCCGCCCCCTGCGGCGGATGATCGTGCACGTGCGGGCCGCCGAGAAGCGCCGTCACCATGCCATCGGCGACGAGCGCATCCCTGACCGCGCGCTGCAGCGCCAGGCTCGAGTTAGGCATCAAAAAACTCCTTCAGGAGGCGGGTCGCTCGCGGCAGAAACAGCGCGTCCAGCGGCGCTCCTCCTGCTCGACGGCGAGGATGTCGAGAACGCGGCTTCCTTCCCGGAAGCGCATGGCGGGCGTCACGTCGCTGCGTGCGCGGAGGATCACGCGGTGCGTCGCCTCCGCCGTCAGGGCCTCGGCGATGAGCCGTTCGCCGCCCCGCAGGAACTCGACGGCGGCCCAGAGCGTCGCCACCGTGCTCCAGGCGACCGTCCAGCCGCCCGTCCCGTCCGGGGCCCGCTCGGCCTCCTCCAGCACGAGGCGGCGGTCGAGGCGCGTGATTCTCATTACACCCGCACCAGGCGGAAGGGCCGGACCAGGGCCGCGACGGCCGGCGGGGATTTCTCCCTCAACGCCTCCTCGAGCCCGGTCCGGCGTTCGAACCAGTGCGCCACCAGCATCAGGAGCGCCTGGCGGAGATCGGCGGGCACATCGTCCCGCTCGTCCCCGAAGCCTGCCTCGAAGGTGATGGCGATGCCGCCCATCTCCAGGCCGGGTTCCGGCCATCCGCCAGGCCTCAGGAGTCGCGCCGGCCGTCCGGCGAGATCGGCCACATAGCTCTCGGCATCCACTTCGGCGGGGCTGCCGAGCGCATCCTTGACCGCCACCTGCTCCACGGCGCTCACCGGCCATATGCCGAGCGGCACCGCATCGTCCGGCCAGCGGTCTAGCGTCTGCGTCCAGCGCTGCGTCAGGAGCGCGAGGCCCGTCTCGCGCTCCACATGCGCGCGCGCCGCCGCGATCAGGCGGTCGACGAGCGCGTCCTCCTCGGAGCCATCGAGGCGCAGGAAGACCTTCGCCTCGGCGAGCGTCACCGGCTCCGCCACCGGCGGATCGATCAGCGTCAGGGACATGTGATGAACTTTCTGGACGGTGGTTGATCGCAACTCACCCTGTCATCCGATGTCGCACACCTCCCCCTTGGGGGAGGTCGGCCGACACGACAGCGGCGGCCGGGTGGGGATTGTCAGGCGCAAGCGGTGGCAACATCCATCACCCCACCCCTGCCCCCAAGGGAGAGGGGAGCGATTGTTCGTCCTTTTCTCCCTCCCCCTCGATGGGGGAGGGTCGGGGTGGGGTGGGGGTGAGGGAGCGTATCTCTCATCCGGCCGCTGTCGCGGCCACCTTCTCCCTCGAGGGGCGAAGGTTACGACGCCGCGAATTTCAGAAGCTTGATCGCCTCGAAGTTCTGCACCCCGCCGCCCACGCGCTTGGTCGTGTAGAAGAGCACGTAGGGCTTGGCCGAATAGGGATCGCGCAGCACCCGCACGCCCAGCCGGTCGACGATCAGGTAGCCGCGCTTGAAGTCGCCGAAGGCGATCGCGTGCGCGTTGGCGCCGATGTCGGGCATGTCCTCCGCCTCGGCGATGGGAAAGCCCATGAGGCTCGCCCGTCCCTGAGCGCTCGCCGGCGGCTGCCAGAGATAGTTGCCGTCGGCGTCCTTGAATTTCCGCACCGCGCCTTGCGTCTTGCGGTTCATCACCCAGTGGGCGTTCTGCCGGTAGCCGCTTTTCAGCGCGTAGGCGAGATCGACCAGCACGTCGGAGGGATCGTCCTCCGGGAAGGCGCCCGCCGCGCCCGTCGCCACATAGCCGATGCTGCCCCACGCCCAGGAGCCGTCCGCGACCTTGGTATAGTCGAGGAACCCCTTGGGCTTGCTCGAGCCGTTGCCTGAGACGAAGGCTTCGCCCTCCTGCTCCGCGAAGGCCGCCTGCACCTCCTCGGCGATCCAGCGGTCGATGTCGACCGCCGCGTCGTCGAGCAGCGTCTGGGTCGCGGCTGGCATGGCGTAGAGCTCCATCGCCGGGAAGGTGAGCTCGGCGAGCGTCGGCGTCGTGGTCTGGGTGCGGCTCGCCGTTTCGCCCACCCAGCCGGCCTGGAAGCCGGTGGTGGCGAAGGGCTTCTTGTAGCTCGAGGAGGACACCTGCCGGACGCCGGCAATCGAGCGGATCGGCGAGGCCTCGGAGAGGAGCTTGCCGATCTCGCTCTCGGTCTCGTCCGGCACCAGGTAGCCACCGTCGGCGTCGGTGCCGGCGACGAGTGCCTTGGCCTCGAGGGCCAGGATCGAGCTCGCGTCGCCCTTCCGCACATAGGCCTCGAAGGCAGCCTTGCGTTCGGTGCGCCGGGGCTCCGCCTCGGCTTCGGCGCGGGCGAGCGGCGGGCGCCGCATCTTGAGCGACAGCTCGTCCAGCGCCCGGCCGATGCGCTCCACCTTGTCGGTGGTGACGACGTCGGCGCCCATGCGCTTCTCGATCTCCTCCAGGCGCCGGTCGTTCGCCTCCCGGAAGGTCTCGAAGGTGGACATCAGCTCGTCCAGCGCGCCGTCGAGCCCTGAGGACTCCGGCCCGCGCGCGATCTTGGTCTCCAGTCCCGTCTCCATGGTCATCCTGCTCCTTGCCTAAAAGTCCGTGCTCACCGCTTCGCACTAGGAAGCGGCGGAAGATCCGGCCGGATCGCGCGCACGCGCGCGCCCGCCAGCATGGGGAAGGTCACGACCGACACCTCCCAGAGATCGACCTCGCGCAGGCGGCGCCCCCCGGTTGCCCGGTCGCGCCCCGCCTTCACCGCGCGGAAGCCGATCGAAAGTCCGTCGATGCCCCCCTCGCGCATGAGGGCGACAAGCTCGCGCGCCCGCTGCACATCGCCGGCGAGCCTGCCGCGCACGAAGAGTCCCTTGGCGTCCTCGCGCATGTCGAGCCATGCGCCGACCGGCTCAGACGGGTCGTGCTGGAACAGCATGCGGACGCCCTTGGCCCCGCGGCGCGCGAGGCTCGTCCGGAAGGCGCCCCGCTCCACCACGTCGCCAGCCGCGTCCGCGACCCCGAACAGGCTCGCATAGCCCTCGAACACAGGCATCGGAAGTTCCCTGAAGATTGGCGAATGGTGAGTAGCGAATGGCGAGCGAACCCCCCCCCCCCCACCCCACCCCACAAGGGGGGGGGGGGCGACTGGGAGCGGGCCATTCTCCCTCCCCCTTGATGGGGGAGGGCCGGGGTGGGGGTGAACCCGTCCGCTACTCGCTACTCGCTACTCGCTACTCGCTACTCGCTATTCAGCCTCGGCCCATATCCGACCGCCGCCCGCTTCTCGTCCTCGCTCAGAAAGTCCGCCGCGCCGAGCCTCGACCAGAGTGCCGCACGCTCCGCCGCCAGGGCCTCGATCCGATCCACGTCGAAGCCGAGCCGCAGATCCTTGCCGAAAGCGGGCGCGAGCCAGCCCGTCAATTCCTCGACCGTGCGCGAGAGAAGCGGCAGCACCGTCTGGCGCCAGAAGGTGCGGTTGGCCTCCGCGTAGTTGGCGAAGGTGTTGTCGCCCGGAATGCCGAGCAGCATCGGCGGCACGCCGAAGGCAAACGCAATCTCGCGCGCCGCCATGTGCCTCGCCTCCGTGTGCTCCATGTCCCTCGGGCTGAGCGACAGGGGCTTCCAGTCGAGCCCGCCCTCGAGCACCAGCGGCCGGCCGGCATTGGCATGGCCCTGATAGGAGGCTTCCAGCTCCTGCTTCAGCCGCTGGAACTGCTCCTCCGTCAGGTTGCCACCGTCCTCGCTCCGGTAGACGAGCGCGCCCGAAGGCCGCGCCGCGTTGTCGAGCAGCGCCTTCGACCAGGCGTTCGCGGCATTGTGCACATCGACGCTCTTGGCCGCCGCCTCCAGCGGCGAGAGCCCGTAGTGGTCGTCCGTCGGGTTGAAGAGTTTTATGTGCAGGATCGGCCGCACCGGCTCCGCGTTCTGGTGGAAGCGGTGCGTTGCTCCGTTGGCGGAGTAGTCATAGCCTTCCGGCCAGCCGTCCGGCCCCGGCACCAAGCGCATGCGGTCGGGCCGGAGCGCATGCAGTTCGCGCACCGCGCCGTCGATCGCGACCGCCTCTAGGTAGGCGTTGCCGGCGACCTGCAGATGCCCGAACAGCGTCTCGAGCAGCGCCTGGCCGCCTTGCGCCGGGTTGGGCCGCGCGAGCAGCCCGAGCAGCGGATGCGCCGTCAGCTCGCGCTCGCCCTCATAGAGCAGCAGCGGCACGGAGGCCGCGGCCTCGGCGATCATGCGCGCCGCGCGGTAGCCGACCGGGTTCTGCGCGAAGCCCTCGCGGGCGAGCGCGGCCATGTTGCGCGGTGTCCAGACGGGGCGGCCCTGCAGCGTCAGCGCCATCAGCCGCCCGACGGCGCTGCGCTTCTCCTCCGGCGCGCGCGCGCCGAACATCCGCTGCAGCCAGCTTGCCATCGTTCGCTCTTCTGTTGAGATCAGGTTTAGTTTTGTCATGCCAGCGGAAGCTGGCATCCCCTGGTGAGCCAGTCGCGATCGGAAGCCTTCAGGGGATTCCGGCTTTCGCCGGAATGACGGATGAGAGAACGATTGAGAGGCCATAGAGAAGGCTCTATCGCCCTCACACCATGCGGAGCTTCGGCTCGCCCGTGCGGCGGTGGAGCATGAGCTCCGAGAGCGCCCAGACGAGCGCGTCGGCCCGGTCGGGACTCGCCGCCGGCCCTTCGCCGGATCCCAGTGCGCAAAGCTCGTCCTCGAGCTCCGGAAAGACCCCCACATGGCTCACCCGGCCCTGCTCGTAGAGCGCCGCCACGGGCTCGGCGCGAAGCCGCTTGCCGCGCCCCGCCCGGACCGCCCGGAAGGCGACCGTCGGATCGATCTCGCGGATCACGGCCTCGACCATATCGCCGCCCTGATTGACTTCGGCGACGAGCCGGTCGGCGGCGCGCGCATGGAAGAGGCCGACGGCGCGGGCCGCCCAACCGCCAGGGCTCAGCCCCTGCACCGTTCCGTCATCCAGCACATAGGCGCGTCCGTCGCGTCCGACACCCGCGCAGACGATGCCGCAGGCGCTCGCCCGCTCACCGCGCGAGGCCGGCGGATCGACCGCCACAACGATGCGGCGCATCTCGGGCGCCGCCCGTACGCGATGCGTCTCGAAGAGGCCGCGCCGGAAGAGCGCGTCCGGATCGTCCTCGATGATCAGTGCGTCGAGCTCCTGGCGGCCGAGCCGCGTGCCGCCATAGCGCGCCGACACCTCTTCCACGAAGGAGGGCGCGAGGAATGCCCGGTGCTCGAGCGTCGTGGCGCGTGTCAGGAGCGTGCCCGCATCCGCCATCAGGCGCTTCAGAAGCGCCATCGGCCGGGGCGTCGTCGTCACCACCTGACGCGGCCTTGTTCCCAGCCGCAAGCCGAATTGCAGCATGTCCCATGTCTCCTCAGGATATCGCCACTTGGCGAGTTCGTCGCACCAGGCGGCGTCGAACTGCGGTCCCCGGAGCGCGTCCGGTTCCTCCGCCGAGAAGATTTCCGCGACCGTCCCGTTCGTCCACACGAGGCGCCGGAGCGATGGCTCGAAGGCCGGCCGCTCGCCGTCGCCATGCACCGAGAGCAGCCCCGACACGCCCTCGACCATCACGGCGCGCGCCTGCTGCTGCGTCGGGCCGACGAGCGCGATGCGCCGCGCCGGCGTGTCCGCGAAAGGCGGGTCGCCCAATGCCTGGGCGCGCACCCATTCGGCGCCGAGCCGCGTCTTGCCGGCGCCCCGTCCGCCGAGCGCCAGCCACAGCCGCCAGGCGTCGCTTGTCGCGCCCGCATACTGATGCTCGCTCGCCAGCGTTGGCCAGTCGGTCCAAAGGAGGTCCGCGCCTCGCCCCTTCTCAAGGCCCTTCAGGCAGTGGTGCACCTCTGATCTGTTCGAGCATCGCGATAACGCGCCGCGCAAGCTCCTGCCGTAGACGCTCCCGCTCGGCGGCGGTCCGGACCCTTGGCCTTCCCTCACCCGCCTGCCTTTCCAGTTGCACGATCTTGTCCGTCAAGCCGACGAGTGTGGCGAGCGTGCGCGTGTCCTTCTCGCGCTCGGCGGCCGACCGTCCCTCTGCCTGTTCCGCGGCCTCGATCTCTTGCAGCCGGCCGTCCACATGCCGCCTCAGGCGCACGAGCAGAGCCCTGCCGCCGTTGTTCCTGGCCATGGTCGCTGCCGATTTGTTTGATGTGTCATCCCGGATTGGCCGCGAGGCCAAGTCCCGGATCCGTGTTCCGCCGCTCTCACGGCTCCGATCCCGGACAGCGGCTTCCGGGATGACAGCGAGTGAGAAACCCGCCGCCCGCCCCGCTCAAATCCCTATTTCTGGAGGATGCCTGACCCTACCCTATCGAGCGGTGCGCTGTCAAGGAAAAAATGCACAGGAGCGGAATTTTCTTCCAACGAGATCGAAGGCCCCCTCACCCGCCGCAACTGTTCTCCACGCCCTGCCCCGCCAGCCGCGCCGTCATCCAGTCGACGGCCGCCCCTTCGGCCTTGCGCGCCGCCTTGCCGTGGTCGACGTCTTCCATCTCCTTGAAGGTCACGTGCTCGCCCTCGGCGCAGAGCCGCTTCACGAAGTCCACCGTCACCTTCGGCCTCACGATCGTGTCCTGCATGCCTTGAGCGATGAAGACGGGCACGCCGATCTTCGCGCGGCCGGGCGAGTTGCGCTGCATCACCTCCATCCAGGGCGGCGTCTCGGAAGGATCGGCGGTGAGGAAGCCTTTGGTCAGCGCGCCCGCGATCTCGACCGCCTTCAGCACCTCGCCGGTAATGTCGATGCAGTCGCCCGCCATCTTCTCCATGAGCTGACGGTCGTTCGGGTTGACGATCTGGTCCTCGGGCAGGCCGAAGGCCACGGACCAG
>JBFXDI010000136.1:0-10387 GCA_050181295.1 Parvibaculaceae bacterium
AATGGCCAGGCGCTCGTGATCGACGGGGGTTGGTGCGCAGCCTAGGGAGCCATGATGTCCGAGGAGCAGCAGGATCTGGAGCAGAGAGCCCGACGATTTTGGGCGGGCGAAGCCATGTCCCGCAGCAGGGGTCCGCTTGGAAAGATGGGCCGCGCATGACGACGACCGTCTGCCTCACCTTCGACTTCGATGCCCTTTCGCTGTGGATCGGAACCTTGCGGCAGACGAGTCCCACGCCGCTCTCTCGTGGCGAGTACGGCGCGCGTGTGGGCGTGCCGCGCATCCTGGAGCTGCTCGACCGGCACGGCATCAAGGCCACGTTCTTCGTGCCGGGACATACGGCGCTGACCTTCCCTGAATCCGTGCGCGAGATCGTGGCGGCGGGTCACGAGATCGGGGCTCACAATCTCGTGCACGAAACGCCGGTGGATCTCGAACCGGCTGAGGAGGCCCTGATCCTCGATCGCGCCGAGGCCGCGCTTGAGTCGGTCGCCGGCGTCAGGCCGGTCGGCTACCGCTCACCTGCCTGGGACCTGAGCCCCTCGACCATCGCGCTACTGGTCGAGCGCGGCTATCTCTATGACAGCAGCATGATGGCGGACGATTTCAGTCCCTATCGTCCCCGCTTTCGCGACCGGATCGGCGGGGATGGCGAGGTGGCTTTCGGCGAGGAGGCGCCGATCTGGGAGTTTCCTGTCGCCTGGGAGCTCGACGACTTTCCGTACTTCCACTACTCGCACAAGGTCTCCGGCCGTGGCCTGAGATCGCCCGAGGAAGTGGGCGACATCTGGCTTGCCGAGTTCGATTACTGCCGTCGGCATGTGACGGACGGCGTGTTCACGCTCACGACCCATCCGCAGATCATCGGCCGGGGGCCGCGCATCGCCATGCTCGACCGGCTGATCGGCACCATGCGCCCGGAGGCCAACGTCTGCTTCTCGACCATGGCCGAGGCCGCCAGACGGCTTCAAGAGACGCAGGAGACGAAGAGGTAAGGAATGGATGCACGCACCGAGAACCGTCCCGCCGTCCGGCCGGGCCCTGCCGCCCGCTACTACGAGGACTTCAAGGTCGGCGACGCCTGGACGAGCCCCGGCCGAACCATCACGGAGGCCGACATCGTCGCCTTCGCGGGCCTGACCGGCGACTACAATCCCATCCACACGGACGAGGAGTTCGCCAGAACCACCCCGTTCGGAGGCCGCATCCTGCACGGTCCGGCAGGCTTCGCCATCGCCACCGGGCTTGAAAGCCGGCTGGGGATCAAGGACGGCACCGCCATCGCCTTCCTCGGCATGACCTGGGACCTGAGGCTCCCCATCCACATCGGCGACACGATCCGGGTGGTCGAAAGTGTCGCTTCCATGCGCGAGAGCAGGAAGCCGACGCAGGGGCTCGTGATCTTCGACGTCGCCGTCGTGAACCAGCGTGGCGAGACCGTGCAGGAGGGACAGTGGAAGGTTCTGATGATGCGCAGGCCAGAAGCCGGCGTGTGACCGCTTCGCTTCATCTCGAACGCTCTGTTACCATGGCGCCCGAGATTCGCTTTCCGAAGGAGCCCGAGCCTTGCCGAGCCGCTCACAGCTGAAGACGAAGGCCTCGCCACGCGAGCTTCTGAAGGCGCGCAAGCAGGCGCAGGTGCGCGAGGAGATCGTGCGCATCGCGGCGAGGCTCTTCGCCGAGCGGGGATACCGCGCCGTGACCATCGACGATATCGCCAACGAACTCGGCTTCACGAAGTCCGCCGTTTATTATTACTTCGCCAACAAGGCGGAAATCCTCTGGCAGATCTTCGAGGACATCTACGACGGCTACATCCGCATGGCCTCGGAGATCCGCGACCTCGAACTCAACCCGCGCGATGCGATGTGGCGGATCATCCACGACCACGCGACCTGGGTCATCAAGCGGCGTGAATGGACGGCCATCTATTTTCGCGAGGAAAACGAACTCACCGACGATCAGCGCCGCACCATCAGTCGCCGCAAGCGGGAGTACGACGCGATCATCGAGGGCATCTATGCCGATGGGGTGAAGGCGGGTCTGTTCGTCGACATTCCGGCCCATATCGCGGTGAGCGGGATCCTCGGCATGTGCAACTGGCTGCATGTCTGGTTCAACGAGAAGGGGCGCGTCAGCCCGGACGAGATCGCCCGCAGCTATGCGTCTCTCCTGTCGCAGGGCTACGAACGAAGACCCTAGGCGCCTCATGCGGTCGAGGCTCCTGCTCGCTTAGGAATTTCCTTGCGGTAAAGGAAGTTGCCTGTCCCTCCTCATCTTCATCCGCCCGGAATGACAGGGGAACCTGCCGCCGCCGCGGCGGCGTGTGCAGCGCAGCAGAAATCTGGGAGCGCGGCTTGGAATCGCGGCTTCTGGAAAAACATCTCGGTTTGTGAACACCTTACATGCACGCTGCGCAATTTCTGATTTGTCCGATAATTTGTCGCAGGGGCGGAAAAAGAGCTTGAACTGTGTGCGGTGCAATGCGACATTTGCCGGGCGAGGAGGGCCTCCCCCTCTTCGTATGCCCATCCTGGGCGTTTCCTCCCTAGACTCGGGCCGCAGTCGCAAGACTTGCGGCCCCTTTTTTCGCCGTTCGCCGGCGCGTCAGGACGTCGGCAGGGCTGGGAAAGCGCCCGGCTGGACGGTAGACATCCAGCGGCCGCCCATGACACTGCACATCGGAATCGTTGCTTGCTCCGCCGAGGGCGCCTCGCTCTGCTACCGCACCATTTGCGCGGAAGGCGCAGCCCTGCTCGGGCCGCATGCCCATCCCGAAGTTTCCATGCACACACCGCCGCTTTCCGACTACGTGGCCCGCCTCGAGCGCGGCGATATCGGCGCTGTGGCTGATTTGATGCTGGCATCGGCCGACAAGCTTGAAAAGATCGGCGCCGACTTTCTCATCTGCCCCGACAACACCATCCATCAGGCCATGGACCTGGTGCGGCCGCGCTCGCCGCTCCCCTGGCTCCATATCGCTGAGGTGGCTGCGACGGAGGCCCAATCCCGCGGCTTCCGCCGTCTGGGCCTCACGGGCACGCGCTGGCTGGTCGACAGCGAGGTCTACCCGGAGGCACTCTCGGCGCGCGGGCTGGAATATGTTCGCCCCGACGCCGCCGAACGGGACGAGACGAACCGCATCATCATGGATGAGCTCGTCTACGGCGTCTTCAGATCTGAAAGCGTGGCGACCTTCCAGGAGGTGATAGGGCGCATGAGGGCGAAGGGCTGTGACGCGATAGTGCTTGGCTGCACGGAAATTCCGCTGATCCTCGATGACAGGAACTCGCCGCTGCCGACGCTCGATTCGACGCGTCTGCTGGCGCGGGCCGCGCTTGCGCGCGCAGTCGCTGGCTGAGGCCTATTCGGCGGCGATGGCCGGAGGCGCGAAAAGGTCGGGAAGCACCCGCAGCAGGGCGCCGGTGACGTCGGTCAGGGTGCGCTTGAGCGCCGCATAGCCCGCAGAGGGCCGGATCGTGCGCTCGTCGACATAGAGGCCGCGATTGATCTCGATCTGGAGGGCGTGGAAGCCATCGTGGGAACGGCCGTAGCTCTGCGTGATGAAGCCACCGGAATAAGGTTTGTTGCGCACCACGCTGAGGCCCCGGGCGAGAAGGAGTTCCTCCAGGCACGCGGTGATGGTGGGATCGCAGGTCGACCCGTAGCGGTCGCCGAGCACGATGTCGGCGCGCGCGAGGCTTGAGCCCGCGATGAGCGGCGCGGCTGTGGAAGGCATGGAATGGCAGTCGACGAGCAGCACCGCCCCGAAGCGGCGCGCCGTGTCCTCGACCAGCTTCTGAAGCGCGGCATGATAAGGCCAGTAGAGGGCGTCGATGCGCGCCTGGGCTTCCGTGAAGGCGAGGGGGCGCTTGTAGATCTCCTCGTGCTCGCTGACGATGCGCGGAATGGTGCCGAGGCCGCCCGCCACGCGCACCGAGGCGGTGTTGGCGAAATCGGGAAGGGTTTCCCCGAACATCGCCGGATCGAGCTCGTAGGGCTCGCGGTTGACGTCGAGATAGGCGCGGGGGAAGTGCGCCCTGAGGAGGGGGCAGCCCAGCCTCACGGCGGGCGAGAAGAGATCGTCGACGAAGCAGTCCTCGGAGCGCCTGAGGGTGAGCGGATCGAGACGCGAGGCCTTGAGGAAGCCCGGCGGATAGATGCGGCCCGAATGGGGAGAATTGAAGATGGCCGCGGCGGTCTGGCGCGGGGGCAAAAGCAGCTCGAAAGGCGGGTCGAACCGATCGGCCTCAGAATTCGTCCACATTCCTGAAGGATGCCCTCCCTAGCCTGCGGCTGGCTCTTCCACCCGCAGCAGAATATGGGGCTTGCGCGGCGTCGCGGTCAACCGCCTGCAGCCGAGGTTGCGCGCCGGCGAGAGCGCTTCACGCGCGGTTTACCGATCCGCCCTAGTGTGCCAAGAATCCGCGGAAGGGGGGCTTGGGGTGTCTCAACGCATGGCAAGAATACTGCTGGCCGAGGACGACGACGACATGCGCCGCTTCCTCGCCAGGGCGCTGGAGCGGGCCGGCCACGAGGTGACCTCCTTCGCGGAAGGCGCGAGTGCGTTTGAGGAGCTGAAAAGCGCCGAATTCGATCTGCTCCTCACCGACATCGTGATGCCCGAGATGGACGGCATAGAGCTTGCGAGGCGGGCCGCCGAGCTCGACAAGCGGCTGAAGATCATGTTCATCACCGGCTTCGCGGCCGTGGCGCTCCACCCCGATTCCAAGGCGCCGAAGGACGCCAAGGTGCTCTCGAAGCCGTTTCACCTTCGCGATCTCGTGAGCGAGATCGAGCGGCTAATGGCCGCCTGAACGGTCGGCCTCAGTTCCGGCCCTTGCAGGGGAACAGCCAGCCCAGATTGGCGAAGCGTCATGTTGGACGCAGGGCGCGACGCCAGGCGCTTCAAGCGGCCTTGCACCCTTGCGGCGCAGCCGATATACCCGTGCCCGATCCGGGCGGTTAGCTCAGCGGTAGAGCACTACGTTGACATCGTAGGGGTCACTGGTTCGATCCCAGTACCGCCCACCATCTAGTCACCTGCAATGCTGCTGAATGTCCTCGCATGCTCGCAGAGGCCTGCCAAGCGGGGCGATCGCCGCCGATTTTCATGCGGCGATGACTTTCGTCTTCCAACCGACAGTTAGGCTCGAGGTCGATGGCCGCGACAAACGCTAGCCTCCCGGATCTCAGGGCGTTCCGCGTCTTCGTCGCCGTCGCGGAGCTCGGCGGCATCAAGCCCGCGGCGGAGCGCCTCGGCCGCTCGCCTTCCGCCGTCTCGATGTCGCTGAAGAATCTCGAGCTCGATCTCGGCGCGCCGCTCTTCGAGCAGGACCGCAAGGCGCATCTGACGCCCTTCGGCGTCGTCGTCCTCGACCAGGCGCGCGAGCTCTTGCAGCATCATGCAAGCGCCTATGCCACCATGGAGTCCTTCGCGCGCAACCAGATCGGCCGCTGCGACGTCGGCAGCGTCACGTCCGTCTCCATGGCCTTCCTGCCCCGCGCCATAAGGCAGGTGCAGCAGCGTCTGCCGGCCTTCGGCGTCAACGTACGCCAGCTCGAATCCCGCAGGGCGCCCAATGCCGTGCTCGACGGGGTGGTGGACATCGCCTTCGCGGTCCGGCTGACCCACTCGGATGATCTTCAGTTCGAGCCCCTGTTCAAGGACGAGCTCGATATCGTGTGCACCGAAGGCGATCCGTTGGTGAAAGCCGGCGGCCCGATTTCCTGGGACATGGTCCGGGAGAAGGCATTCATCTACAACGAGAGCTTCAACTCGATCGAGACACCGGAATTCCTGGAGATCGCCGAGCGCGCGAGCATGCGGATCGGCAACATCCTCGCCGTGCTCGCCGCCGTCCGGGAGGGTTTGGGCATCAGCGTTCTGCCGAGGCTCTGCGGCGTGCAGGGCGCGGATGGCGTGGCTTTCCTGCCGCTCGCCGACGAAAGCGCCTACCGGGTCGTCGGCATGCTATCGAAGCGCGACCGGCGGCAGCTTCCCGGCACCCGCATATTTGCCTCGGCCGTGCAGGACGTGATCGAGGAGCGGGCCCATGAGCTCCGCTACCAGTGGCTCGGAGGAAAGCGGACCGACTAGCTCCGGCATTCTGGCGAGACGCTCAGCCGGCGAGCGCTCCGACCACCGCCTTCATCTCGAGATATTCCTCGAGCCCGTAGATGCCCTGCTCGCGCCCGTTTCCGGATTGCCGGTAGCCGCCGAAGGGCGCTGTGCCGTCATAGGCCGGATAGTTGATGAGCACCTGCCCGGTCCGGAGCCGCGCCGCAACCTTCACGGCGGTCTCGCGGTCGCCCTGCACGTTGCCCGACAGCCCGTAGACCGTGTCGTTGGCGATCGCCACCGCCTCGTCCAGGTCGCGATAGGGCATGATCGTGAGGACCGGCCCGAAAATCTCGTCGCGGGCTATCGTCATGCTGGGCGTTACTTCAGAGAACACCGTCGGCCGCACATAGTAGCCGCGGTTCAGACCTTCGGGACGTCCGGGGCCGCCTGTCACCAGCTTCGCGCCCTCCTCCATGCCGACCGAGATAAAGTGCTGGATCTTGTCGAACTGCGCCTTGCTGATAGCCGGCCCCAGGTCCGTCTCGGGGTTGGCGGGATCGCCGACCTTCATCCCGAGTGCCGTGTCGTGCGCGATTACTTCCACCTCGGCGAGCGCGTTGGCCGGCACGAGCATGCGGGCCGGAGAGGTGCAGGACTGCCCAGTATTGCGGAAGCAGTTCATGACGCCGCGCGGAACGGCCTGCTTGAAGTCGGCGCTTTCGAGCAGGATGTTGGCGCTCTTGCCCCCGAGCTCCTGCGCTACCCGTTTGACGGTGTCGGCTGCCGCCCTGGCGACCGCGCTCCCCGCGCGGGTCGAGCCGGTGATCGACACCATGTCCACGTCCGGATGCGCCGAAATGGCGTGCCCGACCGTCGGACCGTCGCCGTTGATCAGATTGAAGACCCCCTTGGGCACGCCGGCCTCGTGCAGGGCTTCCGCGAAGATCATGGCGCCGAAGGGCGCCATCTCGCTCGGCTTCAGCACCATGGTGCAGCCCGCGGCGAGCGCCGGAGCCACTTTCAGCACGAGCTGGTTGATGGGCCAGTTCCACGGCGTGATCAGCCCCACCACGCCAATCGGCTCTCGCATGATGAGCGTCGTTCCTTGCGGATGCTGGAACGCGTAGGCCTCGAGCGTCTCGATCATCTGCTTGAGGTGATTGACGCCGCTTTGCGCCTGGGCTTCGAGCGCGAACCGGATCGGCGCGCCCATCTCGCGGCTGAGCGTCTTGGCGACCTCCTCCCTACGGTCGAGGTAGCATTCGAGAATGCGCCCAAGGAGGCGCACGCGCTCCGCCTTGGACGTCGCGGCATAGCCCGGAAAGGCCCGCTTGGCGGCGGCGACTGCCTTGTCCACGTCAGCCGCCGTTCCGGCCGCGACCTCCGCGAAGGGCTCCTCCGTCGAGGGATCGATCACAGGGATACGACCGGAGCCGGTGGGCTCGACCCACGCGCCGTCAATATAGAACTTCACCGCATGCTTCACGAAAACACCTCTTGGGAAAGGAACTCAGTTGCCCGGCCGCGCGCCCGCGCCGCGCAGGCGCGACTTCTCGCTGTTCGGCACGTAGGTCCTGTAGACCAGCGTCTCGAGGGCAGCGTGATGCGCCACCGGGATGGTCGAACGGGTCCGGCTCGGCGCGAGAACATGGGCGAAACGCTCGCCGCCCGCATGCAGCGACATCTCCTCGCGCTCTGCCGCTGCCAGATTGACCAAGGGAACCGAAGCCGTGACCTGCCCTTCGCGGACGGAATAGCGGTCATCGCCGATCGAGAGGACAAAAGCACGGGAGGGAGGCGCGTTGACGACGAGCATCGCCAGAAGCCAGATCGGGCGAAACGTCGTCGCTCCGATCTTCTCCGAAGCCGTCAGACTATCGAGCCGGTCGGCGACGCGCGCGCCGACGAGGAAGGGAGATGCGTCGGGATCAAGCGCGATCGCCGGCTCGAGCGAGCCAAGGAGGAGGTCCGACCAGTCGGCGCCGTTGCTCGCGAGCCAGCGCGTCGCGCGGCCGGCATCCTCCGAGACGCTCCAGGGCAGGCCAGCGCCGCGCGCGGCCTTCAAGGCCGTCATCTCGATCTCGTTCATCGAGAGGTCGATCTCGTCACCAGCCGATGCGGACATCACGGTCGTCTTGCAGTTCGTCGGGAAAGGGCGCGTCCTGAAACAGCCGGATGCGGAGGCTGAGGTTCGACCGCGGATCGAAGGCTTCGGCCCCGAAGATGGAGAGCTTGCAGCGCATGAGATCGACGGGACGCATCTCCGCTCCAAGAAGATTGTCGTGGATCTCGCCGTAAGGGTATTGCGCAATCGTCTGCACGCGGCGGATCGCGAGCCTGAGCTCCGGCCGCGCCGCGGCGAGCGCGCTCACCGGCTCGGCGGCGGGCCGCCCGGCGAGGGCGGTGTGCAGCCTTGAGACTTCCCGCGCGAAGCCGAGCGGCAGCTCCAGCTCGTCGCCCTCGTCGTCGCCCCGCCAGCCGAGGCGCGGCTCGAGCTTCTCCTGGGAGGTGTACCAGAAGCGGGCGTTGGCATCCTCAGAGGCGAAATCGACCGCGAGCGCCCATCCATAATGGGCTCGCACCAGCTCGGCGAGCCTGCCGCAGCTCATGGAGCCCTGCATCCGTGGTGCCTCGCCGTCCGGCATGCACATGCCTGCGCAAAGATCGTCGACCAGAGCTCCATGCGGCTCGATAAGTGTTGAGACGAGGTACTCCTGCGCCTCGAGACCGAGCTCGGCCTCCGCACGCCGGTAGAGTACGTCCCAGGGCCTCAACTCTTCATCGTTCAGGGACTCAGCCCAGCCTCGCGCGCGCAGGAGGTCGGTCTTCAGCACCTCAATCTGCTGGGCCTGCATCTCGTCGACCGTCGCCCATTGCTTGAGCTTTCCCTGCGCGGCGTCGAGCAGGCCCACGATATCCTGCTGCGTGACCGGGTCGAGGCGCCGGATCGACCGCACCCGCGCCAACGCCATCTCGCGCGCATGGACCCAGCTGTGGATGAGCGCCGGATGGCGCACGAGGAACGGCGCCATGCCGAGGCCGGTCGAATTTCCGATACCGAGTTGGCGCTTGAGTTTTGGCTCGAGCCGCACGGCCGTGGCAGGCGCGATCGACCTGGCGCAGTGCTCGACGAGATCGATGGTGAAGGAGCGGATCAGCCAGACCGTCAGCATCTCGACGACAAAGGCGCCCGAGAATTCCGGGCGCGTCGCCACGACTTCGTAGTCGGCGATGCCGAACTTGCCGTTGCCGTAGACGGCGCTCGTGCGCAGCAGATAGCCGACATCCTGGAGCGCAGCCTCGTCCGGCTGCCGGCCCGCGGCGAGCGCCGACTTGACGAGGTCGAACAGCCGCTCGCTCTTGTTCGCCCTGGCAAGCACGAGCTCCCGCTCGCTGTAGCGGCTGGCCTCCTGATAGGGCACGGCGGCGGCGAGGCGGTCGAGCTCCGCAGGCGTGGGAACGCCGTCATAGAGCACGTAGCAGGTGTCCCAGGCGAGCGCGATCACGCGGTCCGTCCGGTTCTCCGGGGCGAGATACTGGGAGAAGGCGACGAGGCTGTAATCGCGGCCCCGGATCCTCACCACGTAGACGGCGCGGCCGTATCCCTCCTCGTCGAGATCGAAGAACTCGCGCCGCATTTGCCAGCGCTCGCGCCGGGCGTTGCGGACGAGCGTGCGGGTGAAGCTCAACCGCGACAGGTGCATGGAGCCCAGCCGCTTTAACCGCATGACCTGTTCGGGCGGCCGCAACGCAACCTTCATGCCGCTGTCGATGTCGCTCAGGACGTTCACGATCTCGTCGCTCACCTGTCGAACAGCACCATGTCCTCGGCCTTCCAGCCGATCGTCACCGGGCCACCCTCCACCAGGCCCGCAACATCCTCCCGATGCAGCCGCGCCTCGATCGTGCCCGCCTCCGTCTTCACCGCCACCCGCATGGCGGAACCCGGAAACTCGATCGATTGCACCGTGCCCTCGATCGAGATGTCCGCGCGCTCGCCGCCCTTCACGATGCGGATATCCTCCGGCCGCACCATGCCCTCGCACGTGGCATCCGCCGGCGTTCCTTCGGCAACCGGCCGCATGCCCTTTTCCGTCCGCGCGACCCTGATGAAGTTGGAATCGCCCAGAAAGGCCGCGACGAAGGTGTTCTTCGGCGCCCGGTAGATGTGCGTGGGCGTGTCGATCTGCTCGATGCGGCCTTCCGACATGATGGCGATGCGGTCCGACATGAGGAGCGCCTCCTCCTGGTCATGCGTGACCGAGATGACCGTCAGCCCGAGCCGCAGCTGGATGCGCTTGACCTCCCGCTGCAGCTGCTCCC
>JBFXDI010000137.1:0-10386 GCA_050181295.1 Parvibaculaceae bacterium
GAGGCGAGCAGGTCCTGGCCGTTGTCGTCGGCATAGACCTTCACGTTCTTCTTGTTGGCAATGAGCAGCTCCTCGGCCTTCTTGATCTCCTCGGCTTTCAGCGAGTTGAAAGAATGGCCGAGATATTTCAGTGCGCAGCCGATGACGTTCTGGGCGTCGCCCAGGAGCGAGATGCGGCCTGCCGCCTTGTCGCCCACCAGCACCGAGGACCAGGAGTCGACCGTGCCCTCGTTCTTGCTCTTGCGGTAGCCGATGCCGAGCGTGCCCCACATATAGGGAATGGTGTGCTTGCGGCCCGGATCGAAGGTCGCGTCCACGAACGGCTTGTCGATATTGGCCATGTTGGGGATCTTCGCATGGTCGATCGGCATCAGCATCTTCGCCTCGATCATGCGCTGGACGTAATCATTGGTGGGGATGATCACGTCGTAGCCGGGATTTCCCTCCTTGAGCTTCGTGAAGAGCTCGTCGTTGTCGGCATAGAGGTCCATCTTCACCTCGATGCCGGTCGCCGTCTTGAAATCGGCGAGCGTGGTCTCGCCGATATAGGTGTCCCAGTTGTAGAAGTTGAGCTTCTTCTCCTCCGCGGCGAAGGACTTGTAGGGCATGAGCGTGAGACCGACTACGGCCGCACCCGACCCTTTGAGGACGGCGCGGCGGCTCGGCCAGTAGCGTGGCTTGAATGTGGGCATGTGACCCTCTCTCCCTGTGATAGATGACGGCGGCGAGCGTGGCTGGGCCGCCGCACGGACAGCCTCGATCCCAAGCTTAACCCAGCGGCAATGGGTTTCAACCCGGATTTGCGGGGCGAAGAACGTCATGCCCGGCCCCCGAGCCGGGCATCCTTTGCGGTCGAAACGCGGATGATCAAAGGATTGCCGGGTCAAGCCCGGCAATGACGCAAGCAGTCATCACGCAACCTCGTGCTTGACGGCGGCCCAGGTCTTGTCGAGGGCGGCGCGGGCGAGCTTCGCCCACTCGTCGATCTCGCCTTCCGTGATGCAGAAGGGCGGCGCGAAGACCATGGTGTCCCAGCAGGCCCGCATGATGAGGCCGCTCGCGAAACAGTGATCGCGGCAGATGCCGCCGACGCGGCCCAGCGGCTCGAAACGCGCGCGAGATTTCTTGTCGCGGACCAGCTCGATGGCGCCGATGAGGCCCTTGACCCTGACCTCGCCCACGATCGGGTGATCGGCGAGCGCGCCGATCTTCTCCTTCACATAGGGCTCGAGCGTCTTCACGCGCTGGATGAGTTTCTCGTCCTCGAGGAGGCGGATGTTCTCGAGCGCCACCGCGCAGGCCGCCGGATGGCCGGAATAGGTGTAGCCGTGGAAGAACTCGCCGCCGAGCTCGATGAAATCCTTCATGATCGTCTCGGAGAGGGCGACGGCGCCGATCGGCAGATAGCCCGACGACAGCCCCTTGGCCATCGGCACGATGTCGGGCTCGATCCCCATGGTCTCGAAGCCCCACCACTCGCCGGTGCGGCCGAAGCCCGAGATCACCTCGTCGGCGATGATGGGGATGCCGTGCTTGCGGCAGATGCGCTGCACCTCCGGCCAATAGGTCGAGGGCGGGATGATGACGCCGCCCGCGCCCTGGATCGGCTCGCCGATGAAGGCCGCGACCTTGTCGGACCCCAGCTCTCCGATCTTCTTCTCCACCTCACGGGCGGCCTTGAGGCCGAATTCCTCCGGGCTCATGTCGCCGCCGAGCTGGAACCAGTCTGGCTCCATCACATGGTGAAAGCCCGGCAGCGGCAGACCGCCCTGCCCGTGCATGGACTGCATGCCGCCGAGCGAGGCCGCCGCCATGGTCGAGCCGTGATAGCCGCGGTTGCGGCCGATGAAGTGGATGCGCTCGGGATGACCCTTGAGCGCCCAGTAGTAGCGCACAAGCCTGACGATCGTGTCGTTGGCCTCGGAGCCCGAGTTGACGAAGAACACCTGCCTGAAACGGGCGGGCATGAGGCTCGAGACCTTCGCGGCAAGCTCGGTCGCGGGCTCGGTCGAGGTCTTGAAGAAGGTGTTGTAGTAGGGAAGGTCCAGCATCTGCCGGTAGGCGGCCTCGGCGAGCTCCTTGCGGCCATAGCCGATGTTGACGCACCAGAGGCCGGACATGGCGTCGAGCAGCTTCTGGCCCTTGCCGTCCCACAGCCACACGCCCTTGGCGTGCGTCACGAAGCGCGCGCCGCCCTCCGCATGGAAGGACTTGTGGTCGGTGAAGGGGTGGAGATGGTGCGTGGTGTCGCGCGCCACGAGCTCCGCGAGGTTCAGATTCTTCCTGACGGCCTGATTCATGTTTCGCTCCTAAACCTTTGAAAACGGATGATTCCGCCACTCAAAGAGAGGCGGCGGCGACAGCGTCGGCGAGGCGGAGCGATTTTTACGGATTGTAGCCGATGCGGGCGCAGTGAAGCATCACCTCGTCATGCCCGTTGAGGGTGACGACCGGCTCCAGGAGTCCGGAGAATGTGATGTGGTAGAACATGCGCGTGTTTCCCGCAGCCGTTGTGCCACGGCGCGGGCGGAAAGGCAAACGGGGGCGTCAGACAGCGATGGCGCGCGCCTTGGCGGAATTGGTTTCCGCCCAAAGCCGGAAATACTTGAACACCGTCCTGATATCCCAAGGACCACAATAGCCATTGAAAGTCCCGTTCTCGACTTCACAGTGCCACCAGTTCCTGGCTTCCAGGCCGGCCTCTGCATCGGCAAGATTGTGCTCCACGCGGGAGAACGGAACGCGCTCCAGTTCGGTGCCTTTGAGGTCTACGGCGAAGTACCAGCCGGGATTGTCCATGCTCTCAAGCCGAACACCGAAGCCATGCTCCCAGTCGCCATCGCAATGGGCGCGATACCAAGCGCAGATCCAATCGAAATCGTCATCTTCCCGCGCCGACACGGCGAGCACCTCCACGCCTGTCACGGTCGCTAGGGTACATGACTCTCTGGGGAGGTCACACCCCGCGGAGCGTTCTCCCGTTCAGAAGTCATCTTTCCTCGCGGCCGTGCAGAACGCGAAGGATGACCAAACGTTCCCCATCGAACCGATACCGGAAGACATAAGTGCCGCCGAGAACCCGGAGAACAAGCTGGCGATATTCGGGCCGGCCGGCCAGCGGGCGGCCCAGTCGAGGATGATCCGCCAGCACCTTCATCTTTGTGATGATGGCCCCTGCGACTTCTCCGGATAGTTCGGGATGATGCTCGCTGAGAAACAGCGCGAAACGATCTAGGTCACGGATTGCGCGCCGCGACCACTCGATCCTCATTCCTCGCGCCAGGACCGGAAATCATCCGTGCCCCAGCTTTGAAGCCAGCGAACGACCTTGGCGTGAGGAACGGCCCCGTCTGCAGCAACCGCCGACCATTCAGCATCAAGATCGACGATTTCCTCCGCTTCGGCTTGCACGGGCTCAATGTCCCGATCGGCAAGCTCGGCAACAAGCTCGGCGACGGTCAGTCCCCGCGCCGCTGCCCGCTGCTCGAGCATTGCTGCGGTAGCGGCGTCCAGTTCCAGGAAACGCGTTCTCGCGGACATTCTCGTATTTTGCCCCTCGCATCCGGGATTGTCGAGTACAGAAGCCCAACCTCGTATCTCCAAAGGCGATTGCATGCGCCAGGGAAAGGCGCAAGACTGCGCTCCAGGGGAGCGTGCGTGACGAGACCGGCGTTCGACGAGATGACTTGCGCCGACGGTTCCATCCGGGAGCCGTACCGTCATTTGCACGAATGGCTCGCGGGCCTCGGGGCAAAGGACTTCCGGCGCCACGGACGGGTGGCCGAAGCGATCTTCCGACGGCTCGGCATCACCTTCGCGGTCTACGGCCACGCCGAGACGAACGAGCGGCTCATCCCCTTCGATCTCATTCCACGCATCTTCTCGGCCTCCGAATGGCGCCGGCTCTCGGCCGGCATCGAGCAGCGCGTGCGGGCGCTCAACACCTTCATCCACGACGTCTACCATCGGCAGGAAATCCTGCGCGCGGGCCGCGTGCCGCGCGAGGCCGTCATCCACAACGAGGCCTTCGTGCCGGAGATGATGGGCATCAGCGCGCCCCGCTCCGTCTATGCGCATGTGATCGGCATCGACATCGTGCGGACCGGCGAGCAGGAGTTCTTCGTGCTCGAGGACAACTGCCGCACGCCGTCGGGCGTCTCCTACATGCTCGAGGACCGGGAGGCGATGATGTACCTCTTCCCGGAGCTCTTCTCGCGCCACCGCGTGGCGCCCATCGAGCACTATCCCCAGATGCTGCGGAAGACGCTGGAAAGTGTGGCGCCCGCCAACCTCGACGGCGATCCGACCGTCGTAGTGCTGACGCCCGGCATCTACAACTCGGCCTTCTTCGAGCACGCCTTCCTCGCCGACGAGATGGGCGTCGAGCTCTGCGAGGGCCGCGACCTCTATGTCGACGACGGCCGGCTCTACATGCGCACAACGCGGGCGCCGCAGCGCGTGGACGTGGTCTACCGGCGGATCGACGACGCCTTCCTCGACCCCCTCACCTTCCGGCCGGATTCAACGCTCGGCGTGCCGGGCCTCTTCGACGTCTACCGGGCGGGGCGGGTGACGCTCGTCAACGCGCCCGGCACGGGCATCGCCGACGACAAGGCGATCTACTCCTACATGCCCGACATCATCGAGTTCTATACGGGCGAGAAGCCGCTGCTCAAGAACGTGCCGACCTGGCGCTGCTCCAAGCCCGACGATCTCGCCTATGTGATGGAGCACCTGTCCGAACTGGTGGTGAAGGAGGTGCACGGCTCCGGCGGCTACGGCATGCTGGTGGGGCCGACCTCGACCAGGGCGCAGATCGAGGAGTTCCGCCGCCGCCTCGCCGCGCGGCCGCACACCTACATCGCCCAGCCGACGCTGGCGCTCTCGACCTCCCCCACCTTCGCCGGCTCCGGCATCGCGCCCCGGCACGTGGATCTGAGGCCCTTCGTGCTCACGGGCGACCGCATCCGCGTGACGCCCGGCGGCTTCACGCGCGTCGCGCTCAAGAAGGGCTCGCTGGTCGTCAATTCGAGCCAGGGCGGCGGCACCAAGGACACCTGGGTGATCGAGGACTAGGGATCGAGGATCAAAGCCCGCATGCTCGGCCGCACCGCAGCCAACCTCTACTGGATGTCCCGCTACATGGAGCGGGCGGAGAACATGGCGCGGCTGCTCGAGGTGGGCTACCGCATCTCGCTCATGCCGAGCTTGAGCGAAGGGCACCGCAACGAATGGCGCTCGACGCTCCGGAGCGCCGGCTGCGAGGCGAGCTTCAATGCCGCCCACGAAGACCTCACGGCGCAAAACGTCATCCAGCACCTGCTGTTCGACGAGACGAACCCGTCGAGCGTCAGATGCGCGGTGCGCACCGCGCGCGACAACGGCCGCTCGGTCAGGACCGCGCTCACCCGCGATGTCTGGGAATGCCTCAACGACACCTGGAACGAGCTTTCGCAGTTCAAGCCCGGGCGCTTCACGGCCTCGGAGCTGCCGGTGCTCTTCGGCTGGATCAAGCAGCGCTCGCTGCTCTTCCGCGGCGCCATCATGGGCACGCAGCTCCGGAACGACATCTTCGTCTTCAGCCAGCTCGGCTCCTTCCTAGAGCGCGCCGACAGCACAGCCCGCATCCTGGACGTCAAGTATTATATCCTGCTCCCCGAGGTCGAAGCCGTGGGCGGCGAGATCGACAATGCGCAATGGGCCATGGTGCTGCGCTCGGTCTCGGCCCACCGAAGCTATCGCTGGGTCTACAAGGACAGCCGCTATCGGCCCTGGCAGGTGGCGGAGTTCCTGATCCTCAGGGGCGAGATGCCGCGTTCTCTTCTCTTCTGCTACCGGCGCATCAAGGAGAACCTGGACGACCTGGAGCGGCTCTACGGCGCGCGCGAGGCCTGCCATGCGACGACGGACGAAACCTTCGGCCGGCTTCGGAACGCGGACATGACGGCGATCTTCCAGTCGGGGCTGCACGAATTCATCGGCGGCTTCATCGCCAGCAACACCCGGCTCTCGAGCGAGATCGCCACAGCCTATAACTTCCCATGACAGATCGCGCACCCGCAGCGCCACCCCCACCCTCCCCTCCCCCGTCGAGGGGGAGGGAACATCTGCGGCCGCCCGTCGGAACTGTGTCGTGGCCATGCTGATCGACGTCCGGCACATCACCCGCTACCGCTACCAGGAGCCGACGCGGTACTCGGTCCAGCGGCTGCATCTTGCGCCGCAGAACCACGACGGCCAGAAGGTGATCCACTGGAACATCGTGCTGCCACCGGAGGCGCGCTGCCTCGACTACGAGGATGCGTTCGGCAACCGCGTGCATCTGGCAACGCTCGGCGAGCCGCACGACTCGATCGAGATCGTCGCGGAGGGCCGGGTGGAGCGGCAGGACACGGCAGGCGTGGTGAAGCGCGCGCGCTCTCCCGTGCCCGACAGTCTTTTCCTCCGGCAGACCGCGGCGACGGAGGCCAGCGCCGGCATCCGCGACCTCGCCCAGCGGCTTGGCCCGAAGCCGGACATCGAAGCCCTCCATCGCCTCATGGGCGATATCCGCGACCGCATGGAGTACGAGACGGGAGTCACCGACGCCCACACCAGCGCCGCCGAGGCGCTGGCCGAAGGCCGAGGGGTCTGCCAGGACCATGCGCAGGTCTTCGTCTCCTCGGTGCGGGAGGCTGGGGTTCCAGCCCGCTACATTTCGGGCTATCTGCTGCTCGAGGGCGACGCCATGGCCGAGGCGAGCCATGCCTGGGCCGAGGTGCTCGTGCCGCATCTCGGATGGGTGGGGTTCGATATTGCGAATCGCATCTGTCCGACGGAACGCTATGTGAGGGTGGCCTCCGGGCTCGACGCGCACGGGGTCACGCCGGTGCGCGGCACCCGCCGGGGCGGGGGCATGGAGCGCCTGGAAGTCGAGGTTCGCGTGCAGGAGGGAAACGAGCAGTGATGGCATTTGGGCGGGGGCGGCAGGAATGACCTATTGCGTGGGCCTGCTGCTCGACCGGGGCATCGTATTCGCCGCCGACACGCGCACCAACGCGGGCGTCGACAACATCGCCACCTTCAAGAAGCTGCATGTCTGGTCGAAGCCAGGCAACCGCGTGCTGACGCTGCTCGGGGCCGGAAATCTCGCCACCACGCAGGCCGTCGTCAGCCTCCTGACCGAGGAGGCGAACGCGACCCGCAGGGTGAGGCACCGGACGCTCTTCACCGCCCTGACCATGTTCCAGGCGGCCCGCGCGGTGGGGCGGGCGCTCAACGAGGTGAGGCGCGTCGAGACGGAAGGGCAGCTCGCCTGGGACGAGACCTTCGGGGCCTCCTTCATCCTCGGCGGCCAGATCGGCAAGGAGAGGCCGCGGCTGTTCCAGATCTATCCCGCCGGCAACTTCATCGAGGCGACGGAAGACACCCCCTTCTTCCAGATCGGGGAGCACAAATACGGAAAGCCCATCCTCGACCGGGTGGCGAAGGCCGATATGTCGCTCGGGGAGGCGGCGAAGCTGCTTCTCATCTCCTTCGACTCGACGCTCCGGTCCAACCTCTCGGTGGGCATGCCGATCGACCTCTTCGTCTACAACCGGGGCTCGCTCAAGGCCGAACGCACGCGCCGCATCGCCATCGACGACCCCTATTTCCGCAAGCTCTCCCTGCAATGGTCGCTGGCGCTCAGGGAGGCCTTCTCCCGCATCGAGGCCCTCGACATCTGATTGATATCGCACCCCTCCCCTTGAGGGGGGGTAGGGGTGGGGTGATAGATACCTCGCCTTGTTCAGGTCCCGATCCCCACCCGACTGACGCTGGCGCGTCAGTCGACCTCCCCTCAGGCTTGCGCCCGGACGGGCTATCGCCCGATCCGGGTGGGGAGGTGTGCCGCGTCGTCCCGACCGCCCGCACCTAGGCTGAGCGGCGCTTTCTGCCGGAGCTGGACAGCAGGTCCGCCGCCTTCTCGCCGGAGCGGATGGAGCCCTCGATGGTGGCAGGGAGCCCCGTGTCGGTGTAGTCGCCGGCAAGCACGAGATTACGGATCTCGTGGCGGGCGGATGGACGCTTCGCGAGCTGTGCCGGCGTCGTCACGAAAGTCGCCCGGCGCTCCTTCACGATGCGCGAGGCATGAGGAGTGTCGACGGGGCAGTCAATGGCCTTCGCCACTTCCGGCCAGACCATCGCCGCGATGTCCTCCGCCGAGCGGTCGGCGAGCGCGACCGCGGCGCTGACCGTCACGGAGGCGATATCGCCGCGCGTGAAGAGCCAATGCGCCGTGCTGTTGATGAGCCCGAGCAGCGGCTCGCGCATCAGCGGGTCGCGGTGCTTGTCGACGCGGAAATGCACATTGACGATGGGCGCGAAGGCGTCGGGCGTCACGAGCCCCGGCAGAAGCTCGCCGGCGATCCAGGGCGGGACGGCGAGCACCACGGCGTCCCCGGCCGCGAGCGGCTCGGTCGCGCGGTTCGTGCGAAGGCCGCTCACGCGACCGTTCTCGATCTCCAGCCCCACGATGCGGCTGCCGAAGCGAACCTCGCCGCCGTTCCTGTCCAGAAATGCCAGCGCCGGATCGACGAAGGTGTTTGACAGCCCCTCCTTGGCGATCAGCGGGCGCGAGGCGTCGGCCCCCTTGGCGAGCGATTCCCGGATCACGGGGACGAGGGTTCGCGCCGCCGCCTCCTCGGGCGGCGTGTTGAGGACGGCGATCGAGAACGGCTCCCAGAAGCGCCGGTAAAGGTTTCCCTGCCGGCCGAACAGATCCTTGACCGTGCGGTCGCCGGCGGTCAGCAGCTTCAGCCCCTGCAGATAGTCGCCAAGCGTCGTGCCCGGCACGCGGCGGCTGCCGTAGAGCACCCAGAGGGGCACGGGGCCGCGGTTCAGGTCGATGGTCCAGCGCTCGCCGGTGTCGACCTCGAGGAAGTCGAAACGCGCCGTGTCGGGGCCGGCGAGCCGGTCGGAGGCCTCGACGATGTCGAGGTAGCGCAGCGCCGAGCGGTTGCCGGAAAGGAGCAGATGGTTGCCGTTGTCGATGACGCGGTCGAGGCTCGCGTCGTGGAAGGACCGGGCGCGGCCGCCGGCCTGCGCCGCCTGCTCGTGCACGATCACGCGCGCGCCGCGCTCGGCGAGCGAGACGGCGGCCGAGAGGCCGGACAGCCCGGCCCCGATGACGTGAACGCGCGACATGCGTCAGCAGCCCACCCTACGGCTTCGTGCCTGCGACATCCTACCCACCGCTCGTCCCCGCGGAAGCGGGGACCCAGCTCGAAGCCGCGGTAGCGCCGATTCTGGATTCCCGCTTGCGCGGGAATGAGCGGAGTAGTGCCGACGGAACAAGACCCCAAGCCTCAGAATACCGCGTGGCGGAGCGCGATGAGGAGCTTTTCCGCCTTGCCCACGCGCCGCTTGCTCACCGCCGGGTCGGCGAGCGCGGCGTCGTTGAGCGCCCGCATGCGCTCAAGGTTCAGGCGATAGCCCTCCATCATGATGCGGGCAGGCCGCATCTTGCGGCGGTCGCAAGCCTTGAGCGCCTGCTCGGCAGCCCGGAAATGCGCATCCGCCCGCGCCGCGAGCTCGCGCCAGGCGCGCGGGAAGGCCGGATGGCGAGCAACCTGGGACGGCTCCTGCCAGGGGATGGCGTGGGAGGCCAGAAGCTCGCGCGGCAGATAGAGCCGCCCGTCGCGCGCGTCCTCGTCGACGTCGCGCAGGATGTTGGTGGTCTGGAGCGCGAGCCCCAGGTGCTTCGCGACCGCGATGCCCTCCTCGCCCGGCTCGCCGAAGATGCGCACGCAAAGCCGGCCGACGGCGCTCGCCACGCGGTCGCAGTAGAGATCGAATTCCTTCCAGGTCGGCGCGATCACCGGCCCGTCGGCGTCCATCTCCATGCCGTCGATGATGGCAAGAAAGTCCTCGCGGCGGAGGCCGAAGCGCTGCCGGGCTTCATCGAGGGCGCGGGATATGGGCTGCGTCGGCGCCCCCTCGTAGAGACGGCCGATCTCGCGCCGCCATTCCTCGAGCGCGGCCTTCTTCTCGGGCAGGGGTGCAGGCTCGTCGGCGATGTCGTCCACCGCGCGGCAGAAGGCGTAGACGGCGAAGATCGCATCACGGCGGTCCTGCGGCAGGAGCCGCATCGCCCAGTAGAACGATGTGCTCGCCGCCTTGACCTGCCGTGCGATGTCGTCGCGCTCGGCCGCCCCGTTCAAGCCTTCGCCTTGAGGACGCGGAGCTTCGCCTCGTCATCGAGGGCGCGGAAGACCTCGCCCACGATGTCGCGCGCCATGTGCCCGGCATCGGTGTACTGATCGTTCGGAGCCCCGTGGGCCACGAAGCGGTCGGGCAGCATCATGGTGCGGACCCTGAGGCCGTTGCCCAGCGCATTGCTCGCCACGAGATAGTGCAGGACGTGGC